>DATLQY010000756.1:0-2754 GCA_035534975.1 Pirellulales bacterium | reverse complement strand
CCGTAATGAGGTCGTGATTCTGGGTCACCCGGATTTCCGCTGCCACACGCCGCCGAGGAGCGCTGGGAGCAAATCCCCCCACGCGCCGGGTGATTTCTGCCCAAAGGGACGCTCGGTATGCTTCTTTCAGCATTGCGACGCCGGCTAAATGCGATCATCGAGTCCGACGGCAAGCCGCATGAACTCCGGCACGGCAATTGCAACTGCGTTCGTCTCGCTTCCTTCGGCGGAGCCAAACCCAACTTCACTTTGCCATCGACGCCGCGACAATACGCGACCATACGCCATGAGCCAGCTTGAATCGCCCGTCATCATCGTGATTCCCGGGGATCTGCATCTAACCAGGCCCGGTCTGGAAAACCATCGCACGGCCGACTGGATGGTGGACCAGGTGAATCATTGGATTCGTCCAGACTTCGTCCAATTCATCGGCGACAACGTGCAGCACGCCGAGGTGGACGAGTTTCAGCTATTCGGTGAATTGCGTGCGCGCTTGACCGTGCCATCCTATGCCTTGGTAGGCGACCATGACGTCGGTTTGGATCCATCCATCGAGCGGTTCACCAAGTACGTGGGCGAAAGCCATGGGGCCGTTTCCAAACGTGGATTTCGTTTCGTTCGTCTCAACACGCTCGACTGCCCGCCGTTAGGGTTGTCGCCGGAACAATCGATTTGGTTCCGCGACGAGGTCGACGCATCGCTTGCCGCCGGCGAGCGCGTCGTCGTGTTCCAGCACCACTATCCGTTCAAAGTCTATGAGGAATTCGCAGGGCCGGGCATCGACGCCTGGCGGGAAATCGTTCAGACCCGGAGGATCACGGCCATTTTCTCTGGGCACACGCACTACGGGCAGATCGCCAATGACGGCCGCAACGTGGCCATCACGACACGTTCGATCGGCGACCCGGAAGGCGGACCGCCGGGTTACACGATCGTTTATCTGCGCGGCGACGACCTGGCGGTGACCTATCGCTCGGTCGAGGACCGTGGTCCGTTGGTGCTGATCACGCACCCGCGGCGGCTACTCCTCGCGACGGGTCATGAACACATCGTCACTGGACTCGACTGGATTCATGTCCGCATCTGGCCCATTGGCGCGATTCGCGACGTCCGCGCCCGGCTCGACGGCGGCGAGTGGTTCCCGATGCGGAAGTCGGAGACGAACGAATGGGGGCATTCGCTGGAAAGCGACGGGCTCGCCAAAGGCGAGCACAGGCTGCAGGTTGAAGTTGTTGATCACGACGGACTGGAGGGCGGCGATGCCATGGCGTTTCAAGTCGATCGCACGGGCCGATACACGCCAATTCCGCAGGTATGGCCGATGGTCAAAGCGACCGCGTACTGTTGAACCGAGGAATGACGCATGTTGAGACTCGCCGAGCAAGCCTTTTTGCCTTCGCGCGTGGTCGCGACAACTGCCACGGCCGTGGCCCCCTTGACGACGGCGCCGCCGCCACTTCAAGCGATCGCCTCGGCGACATCGCGGCAGAGCCGAATTGGGCTCAACGCGACGAACTTCTTCCTGGCCGAAGTCGGCGGCGTGGCCCTGCCCTTCGCAAACAACCACCTCCGCAGTCAGGGTTGGAGCTTTGATGAAATCGGCATGGCGTCGGCCATGGCCGGCCTTGGAGTGCTGTTGATGCAAGTTCCCGCGGGAGTGCTTGTCGATCGCTGCGCATACCGCCGTGGACTCTTGGTCGGCGCGTCGCTGGTGGTAGGAATATGCTATGGGATGCTGCCGTTCTGGCCCGCTCGCGGTTGGTCCGTCGCCGGCATGCTGTTTCTGGCCGGAGTGGGGCATGCGTTCTTCGGACCTCTGTTGGGCGCGCTCGCGCTAGGGCTGGTGGGTTACGAACGCTTCAACCGGACGAAGGGCGTCAACGAAAGCTGGAACCATGCCGGAAACCTTGCCGCCGCCGTGGGAGCGATGGTGTTGGTAAGCTATTTCGGGGCTACGGCGATCTTCTGCGCCGTGACGCTGGCATCGATCCTCGCGGTCGGAGCCGTTTTATTGATCCGGCCAGCGGAGCTCGACGAAGCGCGTGCCGCCGGTTTGAGTTCCCAGGCCGCCGAAGGACTCGCTCCACCGAGCTTGTTTTCGCTCCTGCGAGACCGCCGCGTGGCCGTCCTCCTGGCGTCGACGGCCTTGTTTCACCTGGCCAATGCTCCCGCGATGCCCTTGGTGGCAATGGACGTGAAGCATCTGGGCGGAAGCGACCGCCAGGTGGCGGCCGTAGTGTTGGTGGCTCAACTGGTGATGATCCCCGTCGCGCTGGCCGCGGCCTGGCTCTGTGATGCCTGGGGGCGAAAGCGTGTGTTGGCGGTCGGCTTTGTCGCCCTGCCGCTGCGCATCTTTCTTTACTCGCTGGCGCAAACTCCCGCCACATTGGTCGCGTTGCAAACGCTCGACGGCATTGGCGCCGGGATTTATGGCGTGGCGGCGGTGGCGATGTGCGCCGACCTTACGCGGGGCATAGGTTGTTTCAATTCGTTGGTGGGTCTGCTGGCAGCAGCGCTTGCTCTGGGCGGGGTCGTCGGACCGCCCGTGGCAGGGATCATGGTCGAACATCTGGGATTCGCCGCCGCGTTCCAAGTGTTCGCGGCCATCGCTGCGGCGGCCGCAGCGCTCTTCGTGTGCGGCATGCGCGATACTCGCAGATCCGTTGGCTCAGCTTAGATGCTGCCGTTGCGATAGTACATCTGCTACGGCGGATTCGCGAGGCGCTCGGCACGATTCGGACGGACGACACCACA
>DATLQY010000755.1:0-8214 GCA_035534975.1 Pirellulales bacterium | reverse complement strand
AGCGCGCGTCGACTGACCCGGTCACGGTGGTCGCCTTGGACACCGCGGACCGGCTTCCCACGCGCTGGTACGGTTACGAAGGGGTCGATTGGCTCATCCTCTCGGCGGACCAGGCCGATGTTTACGCCGCGCTGGGTCCCGACTCGCAACGGGCCGCCGCGTTGGCGGAATGGGTCGAGCTGGGGGGGCGATTGTTGGTGACGGCGGGCGCCGATGCTTCACGCTTGTTCGCGCCCGATGGGTCGTTGGCCCGGTTCTTGCCGGGCACGCTGTCGGGCGTGACCCACTTGCCGCGAACGGGCGTATTGGAAACCTACAGCGGGACGGCATTCCCGATCCCCTTAGCCGGCGGCCGCCGCGGACTCGATGCGGTCAAGTTGCAGGACGTGGCCGGGGTGGTTGAAGCGCAGGACGGCGACCTGCCGCTGGTCGTGCGGTCGCCGCGAGTGTTCGGCACGATCGTCTTCGTCGGCGTCGACCTGGGCCGCGCGCCCTTGGACAAGTGGGACGGACGAAACGGCTTCATCGCCCACTTGATCAACGGTAAGCCCGACCGCCCGCAGGCCGAGGGCGAGTTTGGCAAAGGCGCCGCCGCCTACCTGGGCATCACCGACCTGGCCGGCCAACTGCGAAGCGCGCTCGACCAGTTTGCGCGCGTCAGGCTGGCCCACTTCGGCTTCGTGACCGGTTTGGCGGTCGTCTACGTGCTTCTGATTAGTCCTCTCGGGTACCTGCTGCTCAAGCGGATCAAGCGGATGGAGTGGGATTGGCTGATCTTCCCCTTGGTCGCGTTGTCTTTTTGCGGGCTGGCATTCGCACTGGCCGGTGCCTGGAAGGGCCATGAGCTGCACATCAACCAGGTCGACCTGGTCGATGTCGACGTCGCCAGCGGCCGTGTGCGCGGCGCGACCTGGTTGAACCTGTTCAGCCCCCGCAATGAGACTTACGATCTGGCGCTGGAGCCCGAGTCTCAATTGCATGAACGGGCCGAGTTGGCCGACGCCGGCAACGGGCCCGAAGTGCTCATGTCCTGGCAAGGACTGCCGGGCGGCGCGTTGGGGGGCATGGAGCAGGTTTCGACCGGGCTCGGACCCCAGGTGCGTTCTTACGCTTTTTCGCCCGCCTTGAACGCTCTCGACGACGTGCCGATCCCGATCTGGTCGACCAAGGCGCTGACCGCGCGCTGGCAACAGTCGATCGATCCACCGCTTGAGTCACACCTCACCGCGGGGCCCGACGGTGTGGCCGTAGGCACCCTTACAAGCCGGATGTCCGTGACGCTCTCGAACTGCATGCTGGCCAGCGGGCGCTGGGTGTTCGAGATCGACGAGTTGAAGCCCGGCCGGCCCGTGACGTTGCGTGCCGGAAGTCAGATCACGTTCCAGGCCGTGCTCAAGGGGGCACGATTGATCCGCGATCGCAAAGAGCAGAGAGAGACGATGGTGCAGGTCAACACGCCCTACGATCCGGCGAGCTTTGACGTCCCCATGATCTTGCGGCAGATGATGTTCTATGAGGTGTCCGGCGGTGGTCGCTATGCGGGGTTATCGAACCGCTACCAGGAGTTCGCCGACATGAGCGGCCAGCTTGATTTGGGGCGTGCCGTACTCTGGGGGCTGATCGAGGATGGGGCCGGCGCCGCCAGACTGCAACGCGACGGTCGGCCGCTGGCCGGTCCCGATGACCGACACTGGACCATGTACCGATTCGTCGTGCCGGTCGAGAGCACGACGCGAAACGTCGTAAAGCGAACGCCGAATTGACGTAGCGGAACTCACGAGAGTTTCGATTTGCACTGCACGGGTAGGAATTCTCACGAATTCCGCCACGCGTTCGCCTGATAAAATCAACGCGCCCGGCTATACTGTGCCGCCAGGAACGAGACGCCTAGCTCCTAGCGCCTCCTAACGCCCAACTCCCACCCCGCGACGCCATACCGATGCCCACGCCCATCAGCGAATTCATGGACCACCACTTCCGGCACTTCAACGCACGAGAGACGGTCGACGCAGCGCGGGCATGGAAGCGGCACCTCGAGGGGGGCGGCAAGATGTTGCTGGCCCTGGCCGGCGCCATGAGCACGGCCGAACTCGGCATCTCGCTGGCCAAGATGATCCGCGCCGGCAAAGTGCATGCCATCTCGACGACCGCCGCCAATTTCGAGGAGGACGTCTTCAACCTCGTGGCGCACCGCGAATACAAGATGGTCCCTCACTATCGCGACCTTTCGCCCGACGACGAGCTCGAGTTGCGCAACGCCGGCTTCAACCGCGTCACCGACACCTGCATTCCCGAAACGGTGATCCGGCACATCGAGGGCAAGCTGTTGCAGTACTGGACCGAGGCGGCGGACAAGGGTGAATCGTATTTCTCGTGCGAGTACTTCTATCGCTTGATCAAGGAAGGCGTGCTCGACGACGTGCGGCAAATCCCCAAGGAGCATTCCTGGGTCTGGGCGGCCTACGACATGGGCATCCCGGTCTACGCTCCGGGCTATGAAGACTCGACGCTGGGCAACATCTTCGCCGCCCGCGTGATGGAGGGCGAGGTAAAGAGCCACTCGGCCATCAAGAGCGGCACGCAACAGATGGAGCACCTGGTGCGTTGGTACCTCGAAAACGTCGAGAAGCACCGGCCCGGTTTCTTCCAGATCGGCGGCGGCATCGCCGGCGACTTCGCGATTTGCGCCGTGCCGCTGATCATTCAGGATCTGGAGAAGAAAGTGCCGCTTTGGAGCTATTTCTGCCAGATCTCCGACTCGACCACGTCGTTCGGTTCGTATTCGGGCGCCGTACCCAACGAAAAGATCACCTGGTACAAGCTCGACAAGGACGCCCCCAAGTTCATGATCAATTCCGACGCCTCGATCGTCGCGCCCTTGGTTTTCGCGTATGTTCTTGGCGAATAGCCCTGATTTTTGAAGGTTCCGTGTTTTCGCTGGGGGGCACGTGCGGAATTTGCCACACGTGTTGAACGGGACGTCGATTGAAGAACCCGTTTTTGTCGGCTTTTTCAGCAGGCCGGGCGCCTCGGCCCGCGCTTCAGGGCCGAAGAAATCGCCGTGGCACAGCGGCGACAGCGCCGCGATGCCGGCGGCCAGAACAAAAAGACACCCTATGCCGACGAATATTCCAGCTCAACCGGTGCGGCGACGTCGCGCGTAGCGCGTAGGGGGGCGCGATTGGAACACGTGCTTGCCAGCCGCTAGCGCGGCGTTGGCTGTCGGCGGCGGGATGCCTTTTTGTTCTGGCCGCCACCCGAGGGTGTTAGTGTACGGTTATAACTTATCTGTATATTCACACACTAGCCTCGCAGGCACAGCCGTCGCAACCGAAGTTAGTGCTCGATCGATCGGCGGAGACGCTGTGCTAGCACGACCAACGGGCTGGTCCCGCGCCGCGATTGTCGCTAAAATCCCCCGCCGCGCGGTTTCTCGAGACGATCACGGCCATTTAGAAAGGCACCCGATGGCAGCTCATGGACGATGGCTCGGCGGGCTCGCCGCCCTGGCGACCGTACTGGCACACCTCGGCGAAACGCCGGCCCAGGAACAGGCGGTCAGGCAGCGCAGCCCCTATCTGCGCGCGACACAGGAAGACGCGGAGCTGGTCGACGTCGCCTTCGTCGATCCGCAGCGCGGTTGGGCGGTGGGCGACCGGGGCGCGATCTGGAGCACGGTCGACGGCGGAAGTCACTGGCGAATACAACATTCCGGAGTTACCTGCAAACTTGAATGCGTGCAGTTTCTCGACGCCGAGCATGGCTGGTCGGCGGGCGGTGTACAGCATCCCTACACACAAACCACTCGCGGCGTCCTGTTGCGCACGCGCGACGGCGGCAAGAGCTGGGCCCAGGACAAGGGCCTGCTCCTGCCGGCCCTGAAACGCGTCAAGTTTGTCTCGGGCTCCCAAGGCTGGGCACTCGGCAATCCCTCGGCGATGTTTCCCAGCGGCGTATTCGCCACCGAAAACGGCGGCCGCACCTGGACATCGCTGGCCGGAGTGGCCAACCCCGGCTGGCTTGCCGGCGACTTCCCCGATTCGCGCACGGGCGCCATCGCCGGTCGTTCGGGCACCCTGGCCGTCGCGCGCCGCCGCGAACTTCAGGAGGCGCGCACGGCGCCGTTTGGGCTGCGCGGATTGTGGCGCTTGAAACTCGCGGGCGACGGCATGGGCTGGCTGGTGGGCGACGGCGGCCTGGTGCTCTCGACCTCCGACGCCGGCCTGACCTGGCAAACTCCGCCACGCGATCCGGCCGAGGCGATCGGGAGCGATTTCGATTGGCGTGCCTTGGAGGTTCGCGGCGCGCGGATCTGGGTCGCCGGCTCGCCCGGCACCAAAGTGCTGCACAGCGCCGACGGCGGCCGAACCTGGGAAGCGTTTTCCACCGCGCAGGACCTGCCGATCCACGGACTATCGTTCGCCGACAACTTGCACGGTTGGGCCGTCGGAGCGCTGGGGACGATTCTGGCCACCGATGACGGTGGACGCAACTGGCAGCGGCAGCGCTCGGGCGGCACGCGCGCCGCGCTGTTGGCCATGTACAGCGACGCGGGCACGGTGCCCTTCGAGTTGCTGAGCCGATTGTCGGCAAATGACGGCTACCTGTCGGCGGTCGAGTTGTTGAACCGCCGCGATCAGGAGCCGGGACAAGCTGTACACGTCGGCCTGTCGGACCGCGCGCAGGCGGCGCTCGTGGGCGCGGGGGCCAGCGCGGCCGAAACGGCCTGGGGCTTTCCGTTGCGGCAGGCCGGGCTGGGCTTGTCGGCCGAACAACTCGTCGACGGCTGGGACCGGGCCAACGACGGGCAGGGCATCGAGCGGCTCGAAGCCCATCTCGTGCGGCAGGTTCGCACCTGGCGGCCCGACATCGTGTTGACCCACGCGGCCAGCCCGCGAGGCGACGACCGGCTCGGACACGTCGTCAATCAGATCGTGTTGCGCGCCGTCGAGCAGGCCGCCGATGTGACGCGGTTTCCCGAACAAATCGGGCAAATGGGGCTCGACGCCTGGCAGGTGAAAAAGGTCTTCGGCAGCCTGCCGCCGGGCCAGCTTGGCACAATCAACCTGAACACGGCGCAGGTGGCAAACCGGTTGGGCGCGTCGTTGGCCGATTACGCCGCCGGTCCACGGGGCCTGATCGTCGATGAGTACACGCCGGGCCCGGCGACGCTCGGGTTTGTTTTGCACGTCGATACGCTGCCGCAGGGTAGTGGCGAACGCGACTTCTTCAGTGGCCTGACCCTGCACCCGTCGGGCGAGGCCCGGCGGCAGTTGTTCGATACGGGCGCGCAGAGCATCGACCTGATGAAGCGTGTGGCCCAGCGGCACCGCAATCTGAAGGCGATTCTGGCGCGCCCCGACCAATCGGAATCGGACCAGTCGCGGTTCGGGGCGCAGGTCGGCGAGTTGACGGCCGGGCTCGACGACACGTCGGCCGGACAGGTGATCTATCAACTGGCCCGGCAGTACCATCGCTCAGGCCGCTGGCCCATGGCCGTCGAGACGTTCAACCTGTTGGCCGAACGTTACCCTGAACATCCTCTTGCCCCCGCGGCCCTGGTCTGGCTGGTCCAATATTGGTCGAGCGGCGAGGCGGCCTGGCGCGTGGCGCACACCCGGCCGAGCCATGCGATGCTGGCTTCGGCGATCGAGCCGATCGAACTGGGACCGGGGTCCGAGAGCTTGCCGCGCATCGGCGTCGCGCGGAACGCGTCGGCCGAGCAGTCCGTTGCCATTGGTGCCGGAGCGCAGTCGGGCGTGGTCATGGCGTTCGACGCGACGATCGAGACCGACAGGCCGCAGCGCGCCCTGGCGGTGGGCAAGCTGCTGCAAGAGCGCAACCCGGCGGTCGTGGCCGAACCGGAGGTCCGGTTCCCGCTGGCCATCGCCCATCGGCGGCAGTGCGAGCCGCGGTTGGCCGAACGGCACTTTACCGAACTGACCCGCGCGCGCCAACACGATGGATGGTGGGCCTCGGCCATGTTCGAGCGCTGGCTGACCAGGCCCGACCAAGCGCCGCCGAAGCGAGTGGCCCACCTGGCCGCGGGCGAAAAGCCGAGGCTCGACGGTCGGCTCGACGACGACATCTGGAAGAAGGCCAAGCCACTCGAATTGCGCAGCGCGCTGGGCGACGACGCCGATTGGACGGCCGTGGCCTTGGTTGCCTACGATCAAGAATACCTCTACCTGGCGCTCGACTGCCGCCAGTCGGCCGGCGGCGCCTATGAACCGAGCGGCGCTCCACGGCCCCACGATGGCGATCTGGCTCGCCACGACCGGGTCGATTTCTTCATCGACATCGACCGCGATTTCACGACGGCCTATCGACTGTCGATCGACCATCGCGGCTGGACGGGCGATGACTGCTGGGGCGACCTCAGTTGGGACCCGACCTGGTACGTGGCAGCCGGCGGTGAGAAAGGCCATTGGACGGCCGAAGCGGCCATTTCCTTTGGTGAGCTAGGCGGTCAACCGCCTTCGAAACAAGTTTGGGCCTTCGGCGTCCAGCGGACCGTGCCCGGCGTCGGTTTCCAATCGTGGACCACGCCCGCCGCCACGTCGATCGTGCCCGAAGGGTTCGGGTACCTGATGTTCGAATGAAAACAGCCCCGCTATTTTAGGACGGCTTCAACGCAGAAGTGTTATTCCTGTGTGGAGTTGAAGTTTCCCACGTTTGCCGGGCGTTCCGGCTTCGCCATCGACCCGTGGCACTTCGAGGGCCTTGAGTCTCTCGATCGCGTGCAACGCCAGATCGAAGTATTCGTGGCTACGTTCAACACCAAGGGCCGCGACGCCAATGGCCTCGGCCGCCGCGATGGTCGATCCTGATCCCATGAAGGGGTCGACGACGAGCCCTTCACCGAGCGGCAAGACCGCATGGACGACGCGTCGCAGGAACGACTGCGGCTTGAGGCTCGGGTGGTCCGCAATCTCACGCTCGCGGCGCGGCGTCCGTTCGCTCGGGATCACGTCGTCGAACGGCTTGTCGTCCACAGTTCGCCGCAGGCCGCCCGTCTGGAAGCGCCGTAAGCACTCGCCGACGGTCATTTTCGCCGGCAACGGCTTGCGAAAAATACCCCACGGCTCATAGCACCCTTTCGGCATCGATGAGACGCCGGAGAACTCGCTCTCGGCATTTTTTGGCCGGTCGCCACCACGCAATGTTCGGACCAGGCGGATGATTTGTCCCCTGAACTCCAAGCCGCCCTCGGCCAATGCCTCATAGAGCAGCGCGGCGATGAATGCGTTGGTGGCGATGAATACGTGCCCTCCAGGGCGCAAGGCGCGCCGTACCAAAGTGGCCCAATCAACGAAGAACCGGCGTAAGCGTTCGCGTTCGTTGGCATCCAGCGCCGTGAACCGCGGCAGCGGCGACCGCACGTGCCCGTCGAACGATGGCGGAATCCGCCAAATACCGCCGCTGCCAGCGGCGCGTTTTTCGAGTTGGTCGGCATCGTATTCCTTGACTCCGTAGGGCGGATCGGTGACGACGGCGTGGATCGTATCGTCGGGAACGCGGCCCAGCCATTCGATGCAGTCCGCGTTTAAGACCAACGACTTGCCGATGTTCTGGCATGGATAGCCGAACGCCAACGAGGGCTGTCCGTGCCCATTTTTCGACGACATGAGTTTCTCCAACGTCCTAAGGCATCCCGCAACGGCCCAACGTCCGGCCGCGGCACCCCCGTCATTCCATTACGGTGGTGTGAACAAAGATACCCTAAGCCGGTTGGTCTGCCAAGAAGGGTGGACCGCAAGACGGGGCGTCAATCCGTCGAAAGATTGGGCGGAAGTTGTCGAGCAGCGTGAAAAAGCGTGACGACCTCGATTGCCTCATCGCGGACGCGGTAGATGATGCGGTAGTTTTGCAGCCGCCGCTCGCGCAGATCCTCCATCCCGTACTCAGGCACGACAGCGCCAATGTATGGCTGTCCCGGAATCGCTTCAACCGCGGCGATCAAACGCTGGCCAAAGAGCTTGGCGTAGTACTCCGAATCGCGTGCGATGTAATCGCAGATGGATTCGAGATCAGCGATTGCCTGGGGCGACCAAGTCAGCTTAGCCATTTAGCTAACCGTTTCTTGACATCTTCGTTGTCGACCCCATCGCCCGCGTCGAGTTGTTCTAGGCCCTGGTCGACTTTCTGGCGAACGTAAAGCTCTGCCATGATGTCGCTGACCGTGGCCTCATTTGGCAATTGTTTGATCATTTC
>DATLQY010000754.1:0-3783 GCA_035534975.1 Pirellulales bacterium | reverse complement strand
CGCGCGCAACGTGGCCGGGGCCTTCGACACGGCCGGGCTTGGGGCGGTGATCAACAATTCTCGCGGCATCATTTTCGCGCACGCGCGGCCCGAATTCGCCGAGCGGTTCGGCGCCGCGCGCTGGCAGGAAGCCGTCGAGGCCGCGACGCGAGAGATGATCCAGCAACTGCACGCGGAAACGACGGCGGGCAAGTTGTAGGGTCGAACAAGTTGCGAGGGGCCGCGGGGCCGCCAGTCATCCGCCTCGCGTTGACCTGCCCCATGGGTGTACATATCGCGATGGCAAAGGGCGGACGATTTACCCTGCGTAATGAAACGGGGCGGGCTTCTTGAAATCAGCGGGCGATGTGGTATCATGAGGGTCACTTCTTCGCCGCGAACGCGATATCGCAGAGGGCGCCATGAACTACGATTCACCAGATCATCATTCGTGGGATCACCCGGATCGCGCCGAGATCTCAAATTACAATGTGACCATGATGCACAACTCGGCACAACCTCCGATTGGAGCGCGCGCGTGGCGGGGTAAATTTCGTGCAGCGACGCGCGTCGGACGGCGATTCTCGACCGTGGGCCGACCCCGGCGCGCGCGGCACGGCGGTATGCGCCGCCGCGCTGCTCGACCATCCGACTGCCAATGCGCAAGACGCTCGCGTTTTCATGACGGCGCACGTCTTTTGCCGCGGCGCCTATTACGGCGCCGCGAAGGTCGTTATCGTGCGGGGACACGCCCCTATGCAATGGCTCGACGATGTCGTGTCAGAAGCGGTCGCCCGGACGTTGGAAGGTTTGCAGGAACAAAACTGGCGGGCGATCCTTGAGCGCGGAATCGACCATTTCCCCGCCTGGCTCGCCAGCTACGCTTTGCATCGCTGCCAAGAAGGTCTCAGTGTGCTTCGCCCTGAAATCGGCGACGCGAGATGGGCGGGGGTGATGCGCCGCGTCGTGATAGCGTCGTGGGCGATTGAGGAGCGCGACGCAAAGCCTGAACCGCGCCAAGACCTGTTCGAAGGAGTTTTCCCATGATAGGCTAAAGAGAGACCGGTTGAACAAAAGGGAATGAAGGAAACGAAGAACGCTGGCACGCGCCGCCCTTCGACGACGGCGATGGCGAGGCAAGGCCCAGAGCCACACGGGCGTCTCGCGGCATGGGAAACCAGCGTTCTCACTCCCGCCGCCGACGTGTCGCGAATCGGCCGGCGACCTCCATGCCGCGGCGACGTTGAACGAAAGAGGCGGCGTTCGGGCATTGACACGGCGCCCCGCGGCCAATTAAATCTATTGCACTTAATTACAGTGCCGGGGATTTGATTGACATGGGTGCGCGGGCGGGCGACAAAGTACGGCTGAAGCGAGTGGCCGATTCCGGCGACCGTGGGATCGTCCAGCAGGTCGAGCGCGGGGCGCTGGTGGTTCGCCTCGAATCGTCCGGCCGGAGCGTGCGAGTGCCCGTCGAAAACGTGACCAACTTGAGCCTTGCAGCGCGTAAGGCGTGGGCGAGCATGCCGCTGCGCGCGGTCGGAAGACCGAAAGGAAGTCGGGTTTACGATCGCGTATCCGTGACGTTGCGGGTTGACCGAGAACTTTGGGATCATTTCAAGGAGTTGGAAGCGGCGGGCATGATCCTCGATCGGACGGCGACGATCAATCGGTGGTTCGCGGAAAAGATGGCGGAACTTCAGGGCATGGACCGGTGAGGCCGATGCCAAAGCGGATCAACGCTACCCAACGAACTGAAGTGCTTCACCTGCTGGCGCAGGGCCACGACCGCGACACGATTGCCGCCGCTGTGGGTGTGACGCCTGGCCAGGTCTCGGCGGTCTCGGCCCACGTCAAGATGGGAACCTACTCGCTTCCAGAAGCGAACGAGCCGTGCGAGGAAGTTGCCCCGGTCGCATTGGACAGGACAACGAACTTGCTTCGGGAGCTTCAAATCCTGAAAGGCGCGCGGGGGTGTAAAACGCACCTGAACCCGATCCTTCTGGGGACTGACGCCGAGAGCGGCGAAGACGTCTACTGGAACCCAGACCAAGCCGCCGGCACACCCAACCCTCACGTCCTGATCCTGGGGGAGAGTGGCACCGGAAAGACGTACGCCATTTCCTGCCTGACGGCGGAACTTGCGCAGGAGGGAATCGTCTCCATCGTTTTCGACTACGGCCAGGGGTTCTCGCCGAAGAACCTCCCCGACGAGTTCGTGAACGCGACCAACCCAGTGGAATTGCACGCCGGCCGTGATGGCGTGAACATCAACCCCTTGCAAATCTTCCCCTCGGACCTGCTTGGGCCGGTAAACGTGGCGCAGCGAGTGGCCGACACTTTCGCTCGCGTCTATACGAAGATTGGAGTGCAACAGCACGCCATCGTGCGCCGGGCCGTGCTGGACGTAATGGCCGATGCAGGTATCACTCAGGACTCGCCGGATACCTGGTCGTCGGACTTGCCCGCGTTCGGCGAATTGCAGGTCAAGCTGAACGAGTACGCTGGCAACCCGCAGAATACGCAGTCGCGGTTCGCGGCGACCGCGGCGTCGCACGTCTCCACGCTATTCGTCTTCAACACTTTCCGGCAAAACGGACATAGGCTATCGTGGACTGACATGCTCTCCTCCCGTAACCGCGTGGTGGTGATCCAGCTCAAGGGGCTGGAACACACGCTCGAACGCGCAGTCACGGAATTCATGCTCTGGAACCTCATCGGCTTCATCGAGGCAATGGGGCCTGGGCCGTTGCGTTGCTTCGTCGTGCTCGACGAGGCGCACAAGCTCTCCTTCGACCGCGGGTCGCCGGTCGAGAAGCTGCTACGCGAGGGGCGCAAGTTCGGCCTGGGCCTGATCTTGGCGTCGCAACAGCCCGAGGACTTCAGCCCGGTCGCCTTCGCCAACACGGCCACCAAAATGGTCTTTCAGGTCGGAGACGACCGAAGCACGATTTCCAGGCTGTTGCATCGGAAGATCAAGAACGCGCATTCCTTCGGGGAGATCTACCAGCTTATTACAAAACTGCCCCGCGGGTGGGCCTACGTCGTCTCGGAGAACATCGGTAGCGTGGTTCGGATTGCGAGCTTCCGCGACCGGATAGACCATTGGCGGACTTAGTACGTCCAGATCGGCCGTCTTGGCAAACTTCGGCGGGGGTCCGGCTCTAGCTCCCGCATGGGGACAACGGCGAGGAACGCGGACAACAATGAGGAACCGCACAACAGCAGGTACGACACGCATGTCAAAACGCCCACGCACACTGAAGGGTCACGTTCTCTTTCAGATCCTGACCAAAGCGATCTATACCACGTTCACGCGTGCGATCAAGGAGGCGGTGAGCAACGCCTACGACGCAGGGGCGAACATCGTCGAGATCACATTTGACCCGCCGACCTTCCTGAAGGACCAGGCGCCCTCCGAGCTGACGATCCAGATCCGCGACGACGGGAAGGGCATGTCACAGGAGGACTTTTGGGAGAGGTTCGCAAGCATCGACAGCGAAAAAGACCCGACGAAGAAAGACCCGACCACCGGACGCTTTCCGATCGGGAAATTCGGCATCGGCTCGTTCGCGCTGGTCCCCTTCTCCCTAGGCCTCACCATTTTCTCCAGGAAGTTCAATGAAGCGCCTATCAGGTGCGTGATCCACACCGATAAACTGATGGAAAAAACCAGCGACGACTTCCCCGATCACGTCAGCAAGAGCATCAAGGACCAGAAGATCAGCGTGGATGAGTGGGAAACTGTTTTCGGCTCGACGGACTCGGGGACAGTGATCGTTATCCAGGGGATCACCAAAGAGA
>DATLQY010000753.1:0-4839 GCA_035534975.1 Pirellulales bacterium | reverse complement strand
CGAGCAAAAGCCTTGCAGGCGTTCGCCGGCATCCTCCATGAGCTTGATCCGTACCTCGGTGATTTCCACGGCCGTTCCTCCTTCAATGGTGGACCACTCAGTTCGTCCCCTGCACGGCGTAACACCGCCCCACGCCCCTCGTTCGCAAGCACGCGGCCACGCGGCGCGCTTGCCGCGCGTGCCGACAAAGGCCAAAGTAGCTCGTTCCACTGCCGCTCATTTTGTGTCCGAGGCAATCGAGCGCCGCGAACTCGCGGCTGAGTCGTCCGACCCAAGGCTCGAGTTTTTCAGCGGCGGGCTGCAATGCGTTGTGCAAACCCAACGCGGCGCGCGCCAAACGACCTGCACGCAGCGCTTCGATCAGCGATTCGACACGCCGCGGCCGATCGGCGGCGCGGCACGCGCGATAGACCTCGGCCGTCGACAATCCCACCGGCGGCTTGACGACGACGAACCAGAGGTTGCCCAGCCCGCTCACCGGTTGGATCCGTTCGCCGCGCCCGCGGCAAACCGCCGCGCCGCGCCCGAGGAAAAACGGCACGTCGCTGCCCAACTCCGCGGCAAGCTGGGAAAGCTCGCCGGGCGAAAGCGCAAGCTCCCAGAGGCGGCACGTCGCCACCAGCGCCGCGGCGGCATCGCTCGACCCGCCGGCCAGGCCGGCCGCCATGGGAATGCGCTTCATCAGCCGCACTCGCGCGCCCTTGGTCACTCCGAACCGCCGCCGCACCAGATCGACCGCCCGAAACACGATGTTTTCCGGTCCCGCGGGTATTGGCTCGGCCGAACCGCCGAAGGTTGCGGACGTGCGGCACGTCAAATCGATGCGACCCGAGGGCGCGTCTTGGAAATGAAGCGTGTCGAACAAGCCGATGGGAACCATGAGGGTTTCGATCTCATGGAAGCCATCGTCGCGCTTGTCGAGCACCTCCAAAAACAGATTGAGCTTAGCCGGCGCCAGGACTTCAAGTCCCGCCGCGGTCGAGCGAACGTGCATCCTACGCGTTCCTGCTCTGGAGCCCCTTGGTATTTTAGGGGTTTGAGCAAAATCGGTCAATATGAGCTAAAACTCGAGTTCTCGAAACGCCTTGAACCCGATCCGTAGCGGCAGCCAGGTGGCCACGGCGCCCACGAGCACGCTCGCCGCGCTGCCGGCGATAAGCAACAGCCGCAGGTGTTCGAGCGAGTAAGGTATGGGCGCGCCGGTTCCCGCGCCGGCCGCGACGTAGAGATGGCACGGCACGGCCGAGAGCAGCACGACGGCGACGATGAAGGCGGTGCTGATCACCAGGTTCAGCGTGCCGCCGAAGCCGGCCGCGATCCGCGAGGGGGAGTCGTCGCGCAAGTTCGGCATCTTGGCCCCCAATCCCACGGCGATCCCCGATAGCCCGGCGCAGAGCGAGAAACAAGCCAGCACGTGGACCGCGACCACCGTGCCCGACACCCGCAGCATGACGTCGCTCAACAGAATCAGGAGCGTACTGGGTACGAGGGAGCCGAACATGGCGAACAGAAACTTACCCCACAAGATCGTTTCGCGGCGCACCGGCAGCAGGCCGAGAATCCAGAAGCGCCGTCCCTCGAGACTGATCATCGGAAAAATAAAACGGGTGGTGAAGGTCGAGAGGATCAGCCCCACGACGGCCAGGTTGAGAAAGCTGATCATGTTCACCCAACTCAGGTAGTTCACGTCGTAGCTGAGTCGGCGGATGTTGAGAAAGTAGAGCGCCAACAGTCCGAAGAAGATCAGGAACTGAAGCCACTGCACCGGGTCGCGGCGAAACAGCCGCAAGTCCTTGACGATCAAGAGCCGCGTCTGGGGCGAGAGGAAGAAGGCGGCCCGCGTCAATGAGCGGTCGATCCAGGCCGGCTTGGGCCGCTTGCGGGCCGAACGTTCGCCGTGCAGCACGCTATAGCCCGGCCTGTAGATCCGCCCCGCCACCCAGACCGCGATCTGGTGCAAGAAGAGCGCGTTGGAGATCGTCAAGACCAGGAACTTCGTACTTTCGGCCAGCGCCCTGCGTCCCGCGTCATCCTGCCAATCGGCGCGGGCCGCCTCGAGCAAACCGGAGCTGAGCCACCAGCTCGGCAGCAGCCGCGCCTCGCTGATCCGCAGCCGCGCGAGCATCTCCTGGAACCAGGCGGGCGTGAGCAGGTCGTTCTCCAGGTCGCGCGTGAGCGACCAGGCGATTGCCGCCACGGCGGCCACCCCCAGGGTCGCGGCCAGCCAGTTCAGCCGCGCGCGATGGCCCGATAGCCAGCGGACGATGGCCATCGCCGCCAGCGCCCCCAGCGCGCCGGGAATGTAGACGAAGCCCACCAGGAACGGCACGAGCGCCGCGTAGTAGTAGACGGAAGCGCTCTCCACGACACCGTAGGCCGTCAGCATCGGCGTGCCCAAGAGCAGAAAGCCCCAACTGCTGAACAGCATCGCCTCGTGAAATTTGTGCAGGAAGACCCGTTCGATTCGCGCGGGCAGCGACAGCAGGAAGCGCACTTCCGCCGAACGGTAGAGTCCGCCGTAGACGATGATGGCGGTCGAAGCGACCAGCATCAGCGTGAGCGATGCGAAGAAGATGCTGAACACGGCGCGTGCGGTTTCGTCGTGGATGACCGGCTCGGGGACCATTGTCTTGAGGAAATAGAATCCCTCGGCGAAGAGCTGGAACAGTCCGGCCCACAGGAGAGCCGTCAAGGCCGTGACCAGCGTCACACGCAGTCGCGACTGGGCCAGCGCCTGCCGTAGCAGGTTCACGACCGTGCGGCGGCGCATCCGCCGGAATACGGCCGCTTCCTGCCGCGGCGAGAGCAAGCGCGGCCGGCCGCCGTCGCCTGTGGCAAATTGGGAAGTCGTCGAGCGGTGGATTATCAACGCGCAGACCTCATGGCCCGAACTTTAGTTCTTGCGGTACAGGTCCCATCCTAGCCTTTTTTGGCGGGTCGTCGAAAGGCGCTGGGGGCGACTTTCTCGCCCACATTTGTTGACCCCAGTGGTGCTTCATGTGCCCCTTGGGTCGAAGGCTCGTTTGGTAAAGGCCGAGTTTCGTCGCGGGCGCGTTCCGCGGCCGTGTTGACTTGGGGCAACTGCAACTCGACGCCACGTTTCGTGGGCGACACGGCGAGGCGGCCGTGCCCGCCATTGGGGCGGCCGCCTCGACCTGACAGTTTTTGGCTGGCGCCGGCGCCGCCGGCGCCGCCGGCGCGGTAGAATTGCCTCGAAAGGCCGAAACGAGTAGTAGGAGAATGCAATGACCGATACAACGACCCGACGACCGATCCGGGTCTCGACGGACGGCACGTCGATTTGCTGCAGAAGGTCCGGCGGCTCCTCGTGGAGGGGGTGGGTTTCGCTGACGGCAATGGTGTCAACGAACACGCCGCAAGCCGCCTGGGTAGCTTCTTGCGGCGCGCCGATTGTAACCGACGCCGCACTTGCCCCAACCGGTAAAAAAATCGTGAACCATTTGGAACCCTGCGGAGTCTAACCAGGTATAACCAATCGCGCACCGTCGGTCCCGTGGTCCGATCGTGCCGGTTTTCCCAGAAGATCAACCGCCTTTCAAGGCTCCCTACCATGATGTCCTTACGGCCAAGTATCACAAACGAACGCAGAGGGACGTGCTATTTCGCCGGTCAACCGGCGATATCGCTCCCCGCGGATCCGTTGCGCTTGTGACGCTCGGCCCCCAAGGCAAAGCAAGGCTCTTCAAGGCCCGGTGTCACAACGACACCGGGCCTTTTTCGTTGGTTTTGTTCGGATCGGTAGCTGAGACGCGACCACCGCTGCGCGGCGGTGCCCGGCGGCGGCCTGAAGAGCCGCAGACGAGGATTCGAGCGCCTCCCGATCCACTTGCGGCCCATTCGTCTAGCGGTTGAGGATTCCGGCCCTTCAAGCCGGCGGCAGGGGTTCGAATCCCCTATGGGCTACTTGAACGACAGAGCGTAGGAGAGCGGCTACTCCGCCTGGTCGGGAGCCAGGAGTGGGTATCGGCACCATCGCGCAGCGATGGTCGCGGTTCGAGTCCGGCCGTTCTGACTTGGGAGACAACAACGGGATGTAGGGTAACGGCGGCCCGCGTGCCTTGGGAGCACGAGCCGACCACCGCTGCGCGGCGGTGCCCGGGTTCAACTCCCACCATCCCGACTTGAACGCGGTCCGGTGTTGTAACGGAAGCACGGCGATCTGATACGTCGCCGGCCGACCACCGCTGCGCGGCGGTGCCCGGTTCGACTCCACCCCGGACTAATCGACCTTGGAGGACAAACGATGATGGCACGAATTCGGCTGAAACGCATACGCCCGCTCCCCATGGGGCCGTAGCGTAACGGCAGCGCATCCGCCTTTTAAGCGGAAGGCGACCACCGCTGCGCGTCGGTGCCCGGGTTCGAATCCCTCCGGCCCCATTTGCGGCACGTAGCTCAACGGTTAGAGCCGGCCTCTTATAAGGGCCAGATCGTGGGTTCGACTCCCTCCGTGCCGACTTGTCGGCCGACAACGGCGAAAAAAGTGACGACGACGGGATCGAGGTGTTAGCGGCAGCATACCTGGCTCTTAACCAGGTTGGTGACGGTTCAAGTCCGTCCGGTCCCACTGAAAAACGACAAGCACTGGTGGTCCAGCGGCGACGACTCCGCCCTCGTAACGCGGCAACGCGGGTTCGACTCCCGCCCGGTGCCCTTGGCTCTTTGACAATTCGGTTTGTTTGCAACGCGCCCATGATGTAGCGGTAGCCTCCCTGCTCGCCATGCAGGACGCGCCGGTTCAACTCCGGCTGGGCGCTTCGTTTCAGCGTGTGGGAAAGCCTGGGATTCCGCGTGCGTCGGGAGCACGAGATCGTCGGT
>DATLQY010000752.1:0-22112 GCA_035534975.1 Pirellulales bacterium | reverse complement strand
GATCAGAAATTCGACCGTGAGGCTCATAGCCCGGTTGAAAGAAGCCTGGCTTTGTCCGCCGATGGTCTGACGTTGGCCGTCGTCGGCCATGGTCTGGGCGGCCTCTTGTTTTCCAGCTTCCACCTGGATGCGACCGCGCAGAAAGTGACCCCGCTGGCCAAGGATGTTGGTCTGGGCCGAGGAACGTTGCAGGCCTGCGCGTTGAGTCCGGATGGCCAACGGATCGCGCTGGGGCACTTCTTCACCGGCAGGATCTACGTTTGTGACATAACCACAGGCCGCACGATCGCACAGCATCTGACCGCTCACGCGGCACCCACGAGGGCGATGGCCTTTTCTGGCGACGGCACGAAACTGGCCACGGCCGATGCCGAAGGGACGATCAAGATTTGGGCGGACGCTGAGCAGCTCACGTCGAAGAGCACGGCGATCTTGACGCTCAAGGGCCATCAAGGGGCGATTACAACCCTGGGTTTTTCGAGCGATGGCAAGCAGCTTCTCACGGCCAGCGCCGACAAAACGGCCAGGGTCTGGGACCTGGAAAATGTCGGCGCGGCAATCCGTCCCTTGGAACGCAACAACGGTTCTCCGGTAGCACGCTTTTCCCCCGATGGACAACTGATCGCTTGCTCCGGCAGCGGCGGCGTACGTCTTTGGGACGCTGCCACAGGACGACTTGTGCGGGAACTTCCGGCCGCTGAGAAGGGGTTTATCAATAGCGTGGCCTTCTCGCCTACCGACCACCGTCTGCTGGCGGTGGGATACGGCGGACAAGAAGACGTGTCGTATGTCGCGCTGTGGGACATCGATGCCGGAGCCGAGCTCGCGCGCTTGCCGGGCGCGACCGATCTCGCCGGTTTCGCGGCGGACGCAGGCTGGCGCGTGGTCGGTGCGCTGGCGTTTTCGCCCGATGGGAAATGTCTCGTCGCCGGCTTCGGCTCAAAGTGGTGGTTTGATCCAGCAAGTTCTCCCGGTCCGCTGAAGGTCTGGGAGGTCGCCAATCGCCGATTGATCCGCCGCCTGGATGGACACACGGGCTTATGTCTATCTCTCGACTTCTCGAGGGACGGAAAGCGACTGGCCAGCGGCAGCCGCGACGGCACGGCGATCGTGTGGTCGACCGAGACCTGGGAAGCGATCGAGACGGTCGAGAATCCCGATCATGACTCCCTCTACGGCGGACGGGGCATGGTCGAGCATGTGGCCTTTGCGCCCGACGGCAAGACCCTGGCCCTGGCCAGTCGTGAGGGGGACGTGCAGTTGTGGGACGTCGCCGGCAGAAAACTTCTGGAACCGCTCCAGGGGCATTCCAGTGCGGTGCTGGCCGTGGCGTTTTCGCCGGACGGTCGCACCTTGGCGTCGTGCGGCACGGGCCTCACGGTCCACCTCTGGAATGTCCCCACGCGGAGCCATTTGATGCAATTGGATCCCGGCAGCATCGACCTGGGTGAATTGTGGTCACTCGCATTTTCTCCCGACGGCAAGCAGTTGTTGGCCGGAGGATTGCACGGCTCCGCCTTCTGGTCCGCCGCGCCGAGCGTCTGGAACGATCCCGTTCGGGCCGCCGAAAAACTGCGCCGGCTGCTCGAATCGAACGCCAATTTCCAGAGTCGTGTTCGAATGCTGCCGGCGAACCGTCGGCTGCTTGAGTCGCTGGAAAAGCTGGAAGAGGTTTTTCCCGAAGACATACGGGTGCGATCCACGCTGGCCGCGACACAGGTCCGATATTTTGCCGAACAACGAAATGCGGCACTGGCGGATACCGCACGCGCCAAGGCCCGCACCTTGCTGGAACAACAATTGGCCGCCGAACCGGACAACCGAGCGATTGCAGCCCAGCTCGCCGAGCTGCTGCTGGAGGCGGAGAACAACGTCTGGACGGTCCTGAAACCGATCGAAGCAAAATCGGAATTGGGAGCGACGTTGTCCATCCTGGCTGACAACTCGATCCTTGCCAGCGGTGCGAGCGCCAGCCTCGATCGCTATCACGTCGTTCTGACCCCTCCCGCTGCCGTCAACGTTGCCGCCGTGCGCTTGGAAGCGCTCACACACCCCTCACTGCCCCGAAACGGACCCGGCCGCACGCCAGGGGGCGGCTTCTCTCAGACCAACTGGAACGTGATCGCCGCTTCACCGGATCGGAAAGAGCCGGTCAGCCTGGAGTTTGATCGTGTCCTGGCAGACCGCGAAATTGCGGGCTTCCCGGCCAATGTGTTCGGACACTGGAATATCGCCTTCAGCGGCGAGGGACGTGACTGTACCGCATTCTGGTCGCTGTCCAAGCCCGTCTCGCTCCAGCGCAATGCGACTTTAATCTTTGACATGCAATTCTCAGCGCATGATTTCCCCGAAAACCTCGGCCGTTTCCGGCTGTCGGTGTCGGATGATCCGACGGCCTTCGATCGCGAGCAGAAACGCCTGGCGGCGATGAAGCTCACCGATCCCTGGGCGAAACTCGCCGCCGCCTATCACTTCATCGGCGACCAGCCGGCGCTGGAAAGGCTGGCCGAGCAACACCCGGCTGCCGCGGTGGGCGTCGCCGACCTCTACGCGGCCGACCAGGATTGGCAGCGGGCAATCGCCGAATACAGCAAGCTGATCACCGATCAGACGGCGGATGCCAACGTGCTGGCGAAACGCGCTATGGCCTACGAAGCGACCCAGCGGTGGGACCTGGCGCGGGCCGACTGGCTGCGAGCAATCGAACAGCAGCCGGACCCGACCTCGCGGCTCAGTGAGAGCCCCGCTCCCGACCCCGACTGGCTGCGAGCAATCGAACAGCAGCAGGTCATCGCTCAAGCAGCCTTCGACAGTTACCGGCTGGCCGCGCGCTGGAGTGAAGCGGCCGAATTTGGCCTGATGCTGGCCGAACAGAAACCGCAAAACTCCTTGCTGTGGATGCAGACCGCGGCGGTTGTCGTTCTGGCCGGAGACGACGCCGACTATCCGGCGTATTGCCGCCGCATCATCGAGCAGTTTGCTGAATCAAAAGACTTTGATGTCCCCGAGAAAGTGGTCAAGGCCTGCCTGTTACGTCCCGAGGCAGTCGAACTGGCGATGCTTCCTGTGGACAAGTTCGCCGCGTCGCTGGACGAAGGCACCGCGCCTGACTGGTTTCCGGTGATGGCCTGGAGCACTCGCGCCCTGCTGGCCTACCGCGGCGGCGACGCCGAGGCGGCGGTGAAGTACGTGGCCAGGTCGGAAGAGCTCCAGCCCGGCGATATGACACACGCCCTGAACCTGGCCGTCCTGGCGATGGCCCAGCATCAACTCCGGCAGTCCGCCGAAGCTCACCGCGCGCTCGCGGAAGCTGTCGAGCTCACGGACCGCCTGCAAAGCGACGCCAGCAGCAAAGGCGACTTCGACCTCTTGATCGCCCAAATCCTGCTCCGCGAGGCCCAGGCCCTGATGAGCGGCAAGCCCAAATCGAAACGCGATGCGGAAAAGACGGACACGACGGGCGACAAGACGCCATGAGTGCGGGTGTTGATGTACGAACCCCCGCGACGAACTCCAGAAAAATGGGCGTCAGAATTGCGAATGCCACCGGGCCCTAAATTGCCGACATTCCCTTTCCCTGCTAGCATGAAAAGCAGCCGCAGCCAGCCGGGCCAATCTTAAGCTGCGCGCCGTTTGCGTGGCCTTCGCGGCACGCCGAGGGAATCCATGAGCGTCGAAGAACAACGCCTCGGGCCGTTTCTGTTGAAAGAACGGCTCGGTGCGGGAGGAATGGGGGTCGTCTATCGTGCCACGCACGTCGAAAGCCGGCGTCCGTTCGCCGTCAAAGTGCTGTCGGCCAAAGCGGCGGGCAACAAGCGGATTGTGGCCCGCTTTGCCCGTGAATTGGAGATCCTCAAGGCACTCAAGCACCCCAACATCGTCCGCTGCTTCGGCGGCGGCCGCCAGGGAAGCGACATCTACCTGGTCATGGAGCTGGTGGGCGGAGGCTCCATCGCCGGCCTCATCCGCCGCCGCGGGCGAATTCCCTGGGATGCCGCCATCGACTATGCCTTGCAGGTCTGCGACGGGCTGGCGTATGCCCATGAATGGGGCATCGTCCACCGCGACCTGAAGAGCGCCAACTTGCTGTTGACCAAAGACGGGCAAGTGAAGATCGCCGACTTCGGCATCGCCCGCGTGCAATACGGCAAAAAGCTCACCGCCGCCAAGCACACCGTGGGCACGATGGCCTACATCGCCCCGGAACAGATCAAGGGCGACCCGCCCATCTCCCACCGCACCGATCTCTATACGCTGGGCTGCGTGATGTTCGAGATGCTCACCGGGCGGCTGCCGTTCTTGGCCGACTCGATGGCCCAGTTGATCTATCAGCACATGGAAGACGCGCCGCCGCACGTGGCGACGATCGCGCTCGACTGCCCGATCTGGCTCGACGCCCTGGTCAATCAGCTCCTGGAAAAAGACCCGCTCAAGCGGCCGCACGACGCCACCGCCGTGGCGCGGGCGCTGCGCGAGGCCAAGGAAAAGTCGGTCAGCGGAGCGGGCGTGGCGCAGGCCGCGACCGGCGGTCCCAGTGCGTTGCGCGTGGGCCAGGAAAAGGGTGAGGCGAAGGAAGCCCGCGAGCTGCTCGGCAAGAAGAAAAAACGCAAGAAAAAGAAGGTGCCGGTCTACGAGCGGGTCTGGTTCCTGGCGGCCTGCCTGCTGTTGGTGGTGGCGGTCGCCGCCTGGTCGCTCTGGCCGCTCAACGAACGGCAGTTGTTCGAGCGGGCCACGGCCCTGATGGAAAGCGGCGACGAGCTGAAATGGAAAGAGGCGCGCGACAAGTATCTCGATGCACTTTTGGCCCGCTACCCGAAGGGAGCGTATGAATCGCGGGCCAAGGAATACATCGACCGCATCGAGATGGCGCAGGCCGAGAAGCGGTTGAGGATGCACGAAAAGCGGCATTTCCAGCCCGACGGCGAGGGTGAGCGGCTCTATGCCGCGGCGTTGGATTACGAGCAATTCGGAGACCGGCTGACGGCCTTGGACAAGTACCAGAGCATTGTCAAGCTGGTTCCGGCCGAAGGTCGGGACCGGCCCTTCGTGAAGCTGGCCGAAAAGCGGGCACGCGAGTTGATGAATCAATCGGAGCCGGCCGACACGCGGTTGACCCTCATCCAGGCGCGGCTCGACGACGCCGACAAGCTGGAACAAGAGGGCAAACGCATGGAGGCCCGCAAGATCTGGAGCAGCATCGTGACGCTCTATGGCGACAACCGCGAGCTCGAACCGCTGGTGGAGCGAGCGCAACAGGGCCTGAGCGGCGAAAAGCCCGCGGCGAAAGCCCGCGGCGATGCGCCGCAGGCATCGCCGTCGCCCGAGGCCGGCCGAGGAACGTGATCCGCCGCGCGGCGCGCGAGTGGAGGGGTGGGCGCCGTTCCCACCCACCCACACGTGGGGACATGAACTCTTCGCCGCGGAAAAGTTCCCCCGAGCCCTAAGCGTTCGTGTGCTGGTTGTAGTATTCATCGCCGTCAAGGAAACCCGTGATGATTTCTTCGTTGGTCCAGCCATGGTTGAACTGCGCGGCAAAGTAGGCCAGGCCGTTCGGATCGGCGGGACGGCCGAGATAGTGCTGATAATCTTCGGCGATTAGCTGTTCGGCGCGTTCCAGGCTGTCGGTGAAGCCAAAGGCGACGCTGGCCCGGCTGGCGCCTTGGGCCAGGGCGTTGGTCCACCAGCTTTGCCCGTCCGCATCCGCCGGCCAGCCGAGCAAATCTTGACACAACCGGCCTGGGCGGCACAAACATTCCACGGAGCTGGGCCGTGAACCGAGCGACAACGAAGCCAATCGGCTAATGGAAGGTAGCCCGCCTGTTTCGGGGCCTGCATGAGGTGCGTCGCCTCACCAGGTTGAAAAAACACGGTCGACGGCGGCCAGTTCCTGTGTGGTTGCCGTCGGGATAACCATCGCTGTCTCGTTCGCGGTCGACACTTCTGGACAAGCCGCGGATGTCGAGCCAGCGACGGTCGGCTGAAGGTGGCAAACACGAATTCGCGCCGCGACTCTGTTACAATGCGGGAAACCCCGATTTGCCAGGGATGCTTGCCATGTCGATTTCCATGCGCCCGCCGCCGGGCACGACCGCCGATCCGCTTTATCCCGATTCCGACGGCAAACCGATGGGCGAGACCGAATATCACATCCTGGCCATCACCCACCTGTACGAGGTCTTGCGCCCCTGGTTCCGCGGGCGGGAAGGCTATCACGTGGCCGCCGACATGTTGCTCTATTACGAGCAGGGTAACCCATCGGCGGTCCGCGGGCCGGACGTGATGGTGAGCAAAGGGGTGCGGGGCAAGCATCTTCGCCGCTCCTTTCGCACCTGGGAGGAAGGCGTCGCGCCGGCCGCGATCATCGAAGTCACGTCGCGTTCCACCAAAGACGAAGATCAATTCGAAAAGCCGGCGGTTTATGCGCGCATCGGCGTCAAGGAGTATTTTCTCTTCGACCCGATCGGCGAATACCTACGGCCGCGATTACAGGGCTTTCGGCTCGTGGACGGCGTGTACGTCCCGATGGCGATGGAGCAAGCCGATCGCCTGTCGAGTGGCGAGCTTGGGCTGGACCTGGTGGCCGACGCTCACCTGCTGCGCGTCGTCGACCCGGCGAGCGGCAAGCGTTTGCCGACCGGCGAGGAGTATCAGGAACAACTCAAACTGGCACGGCGCGAGGCGAGGGAAGCCAAGCGCGCCGCGGCGGAAGCGAGACGCCAGACGGCGGAAGCGGAGCGCCGCGCGGCCGACGTCGAACGCAAAGAAGCCACGGCCCTACGCAAGCAGGCGGCAGCGCAAAAAGCGGCGGCGGAAGCCCAAAACGAAGTCCAGATCGAACGGCGACGGTCCGCCGAGCTGGAAGCGGAGATCGCCAGGCTCCGCTCCCTGCTGCCTCCCTGCGACGCCCAGTAACGGAATCCCGCCATGCCGCACGACGCTGACGCGCAAGAACTCGTAACTCGTGCCCGATCGGGCGACCAACAGGCCGCGGCCGAGCTGTTCAACCGCTTCTCGCGGCGGCTGGTGATGTTGGCCGGCTCGCGGCTCGATCGCCTGGTGCGGGGCCGAGTCGATCCCGAAGATGTCGTGCAATCGGCCTATCGCAGCTTTTTCGCCCGACTGGCCGACGGGCAGTTTTCGCTCGACGAATGGGGCGAGGTCTGGGGCCTGCTGGTCCGCATCACGCTGCGCAAATGCGGGCACAAGCTGGAACATGCCAGGGCACAGCGGCGCGACGCCGGCCGTGAAGTTTCGCTGGCCGGCTCGCCCGACGACTCCGGCGATGGTTGGCAGCCGATCGCCCGCAATCCGACGCCCGTCGAGGCGTTGATGCTGGCCGAGACGGTCGAATCGCTGCTGGCCGGCTTCGACGAGCGCGAGCAGGAGATGGTGGGTCTGCGCTTGCAAGGCCACACCGAGCGCGAGATCTGCGAATCGGTCGGCCGCAGCGAGCGCACCGTCCGCCGCGTGCTCGAGCGCCTGCGGCATCGCGTCGAGCGGCTGCGGGAGGAGGAGCGGTAGTGGTTAGTGGTTAGTGGTTAGTGGTTAGTGGTTAGTGGTTAGTGGTTAGTGGTTAGTGGTTAGTGGTTAGTGGTTAGTGGTTAGTGGTTAGTGGTTAGTGGTTGGGGGTTGGTGGTTGGTGGTTGGTGGTTGGTGGTTAGTGGTCAGTGGGCGGGCGCAGCCCGCCGACCCCAACGGGGTCGCATTCGATCGCCCAGGGTGCGACCGGTCAAAATTGTGGTAGAATACTTTGCGAGGTGCATTATGGCGAAGAAGACCAGGGCCGCGAAGCCCTTGAAATTCGAGCGTCCAAAACGCATTCAGCTCTCCGCCGAAGAGTCGTTGAAGCGAATGCAAACGTTTTCCAAGCGAAAGGAACGCTTTATTGCCGCTATCCGAAAAGGCAAGGATCGAGGTTTATCTGCCTGACCTGCCGGGGCGGGCGTATCGCGAACTGCTCGACGCGCTCAGCCGCGAGTTTACCTACACATTCGGCGGATGCTCGATTCTTCAAGGACTGGCCGGCAGCTACTTGTCGCAGCGCGGTCTTCTCATGGAAGACCGCGTGAACGTCGTGTATACGGACGCGCCGTTTTCACTCGCTGCCAACGAACAGGCGCTTTCGCAATACGTGGACGAACTTCGCCAAGCCGCATACGTCGCGCTTGAGGAAGAGGCGATCTTGGTAGCCTTGCTGCGTGTCTACCACCCAGCCTGAGTCGGCGCCGGTCTGTCTATCATCCGTCCGCCGGCGCGATGCCGGTGGTGCGAGCGGAAAGAACGCGGTCCGCCTCAAGAGACGGGCGTCATAAACCGCCGGGCAAGCCGGCATGACCGCGAATCCCAAGTTCAAAATCACCCCCCCGCTTGCACTCCGCTCGCCCGTGTGGCAAAATCTTGGGCGCGCGGTTTGACTCCCGGTCGGGGACATTTCCATGGATACCACGCCAATCACCTTGCTCGAGCGGCTCCGCACGCCCGGCGATGAAGACGCCTGGCGGCAATTGGTAGCGCTGGTCACGCCCCTGCTGTTGGCCTGGGCGCGCCGCGTCGGCATGCGGCGCGAAGACGCCGCCGATCTCGCCCAGGACGTGCTCGCCATCCTCGTGCAGAAGCTCCCCACATTCGACTACGATCCGGCCCAAAGTTTTCGCGCTTGGCTCAAAACTATCGCCATGAACAAGTGGCGCGAGCGCCTCCGCCGGCCGGCCACCCAGTCGCTGGATGGCCATCTCGATCGGCTCGCCGCGCCCGACGCCGAGGCCGCTTGGGAAAAGGAATATCGCTTTCAGCTCGTTCTGCGGGCATTCGAGGCCATCAAAGACGACTTTCAGCCGCGCACCTGGCAGGCCTGCCGGGAGCTGGTCGTGCGGGGCCGCGACGTCAAGCAGGTGGCCGCCGAGCTCGGCATGTCGGCCGATGCGGTCTACGTCGCCAAGTGCCGCGTGCTCCGGCGGTTGCGGAAAGAGCTCGACGGGATGCTGGAGTAGGGGTTGGGGGTTGGGGGTTGGGGGTTGGGAAAGAGAAACGGGGCGAAAAAAATCCGTGTAAGAAAACCGCCCCTCGCGCATACTCCTTTTGAACGCCCGAAGCCCCAAGTCCTGAACCCCGAACCCTGAACCCTGAACCCTGAACCCTGAACCCTGAACCCTGAACCCTGAACCCTGAACCCTGAACCCTGAACCCCGAACCCCGAACCCCGAACCCCGAACCCTGAACCCTGAACCCTGAACCCTGAACCCTGAACCCTCCCATGTGCCCCGACTTTCACCTGCTGGAACAATTGGCCCTGGGCCTGCTGAGCGGCGAGGAGGCTGCCCCGCTGGAAGAACATTTGGCAGACTGCGCAAGCTGCTTGCAGACGCTGATCGAGCGCGATCCGGCCGATACGCTGGTCGAGGCCCTGCGCGAGGCGCCCCGCACGGCCGAGCGCCGCGCGGCGTTCGAGGACGACATCCGGCGGCTCGAAGCGGCCTTCGCCGCCCGTCCGTGGGGCGACCTTCCTAGGTCGTCTGTGGAAAATTCAGGCGATGGCGGACTGCGAACGCAGGAACACGAAGCACGAGACGACCTGGGAAGGTCGCCCCACGAATTCGACACCTCGCCTTCGGCCAGCGGAAGCTCCGTCGATACCCCGCCCACTGAAGCCGAGTCGGCCGACGATCGCGAAGTCTACGATTTCCTGGCTCCCCCGCAATCGCCCGACGAGCTGGGCCGGCTTGGCACGTATCGCGTGTTGCGGGTGTTGGGCACGGGCGGGATGGGCGTGGTGTTCGAGGCGGAAGATCCGCAGCTTAAGCGGCATGTGGCCTTGAAGGCCATGAAGCCGGGAGGGGCGGTCAGCGCTTCTGCCCGCAAGCGGTTCTTGCGCGAGGCGCAAACGGCGGCGGCGGTCGAGCACGACCACATTGTGCCGGTCTATCAAGTCGGTGAAGACCGCGGCGTGCCGTTCATCGCCATGCCGCTGTTGCGCGGCGAGACGCTGGCGGAGAGGCTGGAAAAGGCAGAAGGCAAAAGGCAAAAGGCAGAAGGACAAGGGGCGGAAGAGCTCAATCCAAAATCCAAAATCGAAAATCCAAAATCTCGTGACGGCCTAGGAAGGCCATCCTCCGGGAAGGCTTTGCCAGTGGACGAGGTAATTCGCATCGGCCGCGAGATCGCGCTGGGCCTGTCGGCCGCGCACCGCCGCGGCTTGATTCATCGCGATATCAAGCCCTCGAACATCTGGCTGGAAGAAGAGACCGGCCGGGCAAAGATCCTGGATTTCGGCCTGGCCCGCGCCAGCGACGGCGGCGAGCAGCTCACGCAGGCCGGCGCGATGCTGGGCACGCCGGCCTACATGTCGCCCGAACAGGCATCCGGCGACGACGCCGACGCCCGGTCCGACCTCTTCAGTCTCGGCTGCGTGCTCTACCACGCGGCGACCGGGCGGCGGCCCTTCATCGGCCGCGACGCTCTTTCGACGATGGTGGCCGTGACCACAGTCACGCCGCCCGCACCCCGCGAGTTGAATCCCGCGTTGCCGCACGAGCTGAGCAACTTGATCGTCGCGCTGTTGTCGAAGGATCCCGCTGGGCGCCCGCAAACCGCCCGTGAAGTGGCGGACCGGTTGGCATCCATCGTACTCCCTCTCCCTCCGGGAGAGAGCCGGGGTGAGGGCGGGTTGCAAGAAGCATCGGCCTCCACGATCGAACTCGCGCCGGCTGACGAGTTGGTGGGCAATGCCCACCCTACGAAGCCTCCGCGCCGCCGCGGCTTGGTTCTCATCGCTTCCGCCGCGGCGGCGGCCGCGCTGGCCGGAATCGTCTTCTTCGTGCAAACCAACAACGGCACGATTCGCGTCGAGATCAACGATCCGCAGATCGAGGTGGCGATCAAGGGAACAAACATCACGTTGAAGCAGGCCGACAACGGCGCGGACGTCAAAGTGTGGCCCGGCGAAAAGACGCTCGTCATCGAGCGCGGCGACTTTCAGTTCGAGACCGACAAGCTGGTTCTCAAGCGCGGCGACACCATCACCGTCGCGGTCACGCTTTCAGCCGGCGGCGTCGAGGTGAAGCAGAGCGGCGAAGTCATCGGCCAAGCGAAGCTCCCCGAGCGTTCCGTGGCTACGGACTCGGGAATTGCAACCGCCGAGCCGCGCGAAAAGGCCGTTGTCCGCAATCCGCCGTCAGTTGCAACGGACCACGGACCACGGACTACGGACAATGGGCCGAATCCTAAATCCAAAATCCAAAATCCAAAATTGCCGCCGCCCCTCCCAGCCCTGAGCCAAATGTCGCTCGTCACCGAGCCGGCGCCTTTGCCGGGCCTGACGAGTTGGACGCTGGAAACGCTCGACCATCGCGGAGAGATCCACAAGATGGAGTTCAACCCCGACGGCACGCTGTTGGCCACCTACGGCGAAGACGGCGCGGTGCGCTTATGGCACAGCGAGACGGGCGAGTTGGCCCGCATTTTCGTCGGCGCCGATTCTCCTTCGGGCGGCATCGCTTGGTCGCCCGACGGCGCGTCGATCGCCGTCGCCGCCGGCAGCAAGATCAACGCCTGGCAAGCGGCCACCGGCAAGAGCGTTTGCAATATCTCGCTCATCGACGGCGAAGCCGCCTCGCTCGCCTGGTCGCCCGACGGCAAGACCTTCGCGGTCGGCCAACGGCCGGTCGACCAGCCACAAACGGATTTGTTGCGCTGGTTGACGCGCGCTCCCGCGGAACAGCTTTGCCTCTACGACGTCGCCACGGGTGTACGTACCGCCGTTCGCCGCCGCGACGACTGGAATGTCGAGCAAATCGCCTGGTCGCCCGACAGCAAGCGCTTGATTGAAAGCGGCGAAAAGTCACCGTCGTTCCTGGTCACCGCAGCAGAGCTCGTAGTTCATGCAATTCGAGCGCCGGAGTCCTGGGAGGCTGCGCTTGCTTGGACGGCGGAGGGGAAGCCATTGTTCGCACGTCCTTGGGAGGTTGAGAAGAAGTTGGTGATGCAGCTTTGGCAAGCGGATCCACCGAAGCTGCTGCGCACCTTTGCGACCCAGCATGAAGGCGAGCGGATCGGCTGGCTTGCCCTCTCTGGCGATGCGCGACTCGTCGTCTTGGGATGCAGAGATACCTATCAAGGATACGCGTCGGAACGTGCCGCCTACGTTTACGACGCTGAGACGGGCGATGCCGTGGCGCACTTCGCCCATTCGCCCGGACACCCCGGTGAATGGAAGAACGAGGACGCGCCGCCGCTCTCAAGTTGGGAATACGAGCCGCGATATGCCCTGTCGCGCGACGGAAAACGATTCGCGCGCTGTGGCCAACAGCTTGGGGGCCCTGCCGTGTTCGATATTCGTTCCGGCGAAACGCTGCGCGACCGACGGCGCATGACGACGTTTTGGCTGGGGTACCCGCATTTTCTCGCGGCTTGGTCGCCCGACGGCGAGTCGCTCGCGGTGCGGGGCGAAGACGGCGCTGCGCAGTACATCGACATACCGTCCGCCTGGCCGCGCGCCGCGGGGCCGGCCGGCGTCTATGGATATCCCGGATTCAATCCATACACCTTCGAAGGCTTGCGCTGGTCGGCGGATTCATCTCACCTGACAATGGCACACGCGCTAGGCGGGCGCATCGAGATCCAATCGGCCAAAACAGGTCAAGCCGAGTCAAACTGCGAGGTCCGACCCGAGGCGGGGGCGGACCCCTTCGTCTACTGCACCGCCCTATCGGCTGACGCGAAGTTTTTCGTGGGCATACACGGTGGACGTTTGCGCGTATTCGAGAGCGCCGGGTCGCGGCTGCTCAAGACGCTCGACGCCATGATCGATAAACCGGAAACGTGGTCGCCCGACGCGAAACGGCTCGCCGTGAGGCACGGCGAGGCGACGGAGATTTGGGACATTGAGGCCAACGAGTGCGTGCGGCGGTTCGACGGTGGGAGTGCGTCGCTGGTCTGGTCGCCAGACGGTTCGCGTTTCGTGCTTTCGGGCGGCGGCGAGGCCACGATCCACGACGCGGCCAGCGGCAACGTGTTGCACGATCTCGACGAACCGCCCCTCGGCTCTGCGAAAGACTGGCCTCGGCTGGCCTGGTCGCCCGATAGCCGCCGCATCGCCGGCCGCGGACGCGTTTGGAATGCCGAAACCGGCGAAGTGATCGCGCGTTTGCCCGGCGCCGCGTTGGCGGGCGAAACCGGCGCGCCGGCCTGGTCGCCCGACGGCGCCACGCTGGCTTATCTCGGCCCCGGCCGGGCGGTAGTGGTCGCCGATTTAGCACCGAAGGTGCGTCATTCCACAGCCCAGGGTGAAACCCTGGGTAACGTGAAAGCGCAAAACATTGTAGCCCTGAAAGGGCGTGATTCCGATGGTTCGCAGCGCCTCGTTGGCGCCGACGGCGCTATCGACGCCGGGGAATCTCGCCCCGTTGGGGCTGAGAATTCCAATGCGAAATCTACCCAGGGTTCCGCTGCGCTGCACCCTGGGCTATCGAATTCGGCCCCTTCGGGGTCGCCACAAGTCACCGCCATGCTGCTCACCTTCAATCGCGGGCAAGTGGTTTCGATCTCGCCGAGCGGGCACTACCGCGCGTCGCCGCGGGCTGATGAACTGTTGGTCTACGTCGTCGAGACCGCCGACGGCCAAGAGACGCTTTCGCGCGAACAGTTCGCCGAACGGTTTGGCTGGAAGAACGATCCGGCCTGGGCCGCGCGAAACGTAGCTCCGACACTCCGTGGCGGAGAAGCGGTCGCCGAAGGCGACCGGCTAGCGCTCCCGTCACGGAGTGCCGGGTCTACCTTGGGCTCGCTCGCACTCGTCCAGCGCCCCGCCGCCCTGCCGGGCGTCGAAAGCTGGACGATCGCGCAGCGGTCGCCCCAGCATGTTCCGAATCAGTGGCAGCCAATCAGTCTCTCGCCTGACGCGAAATGGCTCGCGCATGCCGGCCAAGATGGCGCAGTGCGGCTGATCGACGCCAACAGCGGCAAGGCCGAACGGGTGCTTGCCGGCCACGATGGGCCGCTGGCCGCCGTCGCTTTTTCGCCCGATGGCAAGCTCGTCGCCTCGTTCGATTGCATCGCCCGCAACGTGCGCATCTGGGACGCCGCGACGGGCGCCCAACGGCGTAGCGTCCAGACTGGTCTCGGACGTTTTTATTCAGCACTTCATTGGTCGCCTGACGGCGCGCTTCTGGCTGTCTGCACCCAGTATGCCCCGTTGCGCTTGCTCGACGTCGCCAGCGGCGAATTTCTGCCGCAGCCGATTGGGCACTCGGGACTGCTGGAGCCGGATTACTTCGCCTGGTCGCCCGACGGCCGGAGGTTTGTCTCCTGCGCAGACGGCAATCGCGAAATCCGTATTTGGGACGTTGCCACGCTCGAACCTGCGTTCAAGCTGGAAAGCAAGTTCGATACTGCTCCTTACGTTACTTTCGGCTGGTCGCCCGATGGCAAGACGCTGGCCGCCCACGTGGGCAGAGGCGAGATTCGCGTGTGGGATGCCGTCAGCGGCAAGTTATTGAGGACGCTGGCCGATAAACACCCCGTGTGGGACGTGCGACTGGCCTGGCTGCCCGACGGCGAGACGATCGCGATCAATGGCGGAAATGGCGCGCTCGGCTGGCGACTGTGGGATGTTATCGCGGCGAAGCCCGTTATGGATGTCGTGCCATACGGCTACATCTGGGGCTTCTCGCTTTCGGCCGACGGCCAAACGCTGGCGATGGGCGATGCGCGCATTGGGCTGTTCGATGTTCGTTCGCGAACGCTCAGGCGAGAAATTGAGGCATCACTCTGGGCCCAGAGCGCCGCATGGTCACCCGACGGACGCGAGTTGGCCGTGACAGGCGACGATATGGCCGTTTGGTCCAACGCCAGGGCCCGCGGACTCACCATGCTGCCAACGGAGAATTGGTTCGGAGCTCAGTGGCTGCAACGCGGCGACGCGATCCTCAACACGGTCGGCGGCGGCGCCATGCTTTTCTCCCGCCGGGCGCAGCATTGGGAAAAGAGGCACCTGCCGATCGGGGTTGGTAGCTACGGCGGCCACGACGTGGCATCGCTTTCGCCCAATGGCAACCTTCTGGCTTGCAGCAACAACGACATCAAGGCCGAAGATCTCGGCAAGCGGCGCGTCGAGATATGGGACCTCGCGACCGCGAAACGGTTGGTGCAGATGGAGCCTTTGGGCCAGTACATTCACGCTCTGGCGTGGTCGCCCGACGGTGAACTGCTGGCGGCGGGCACGGACGATGGAAAATCGGCGATTTACGATTCCGCAAGCGGAAAACGACTCGCCGAGCTGCCGGCAACTAAAGGCCCAATTCGACCGCTTGCCTTCTCGCCCGACGGCAAGACGCTGGCGGCCGGGTATGGCGCGCACGATAACGGTTTCGTGCGGCTGTATAATGTTGGCGAGTTGAAGGCGTCAGGCCGCCCAGAGGGTACCCGGCGTCAGGCGTCAGGTGAAGAAGATGGAGAGCCCCTTAACCCCAGCCCTCTCCCGGAGGGAGAGGGAGTACGCGCTGACGCGTCGCTCGATCCAAAACCGCAAATCGAAAATCCGAAATCCGCCACGCCGCCGGAGCCAAAAGCGGACGGCACACGGAGTGTGCCTGCTACTTTGCCGCCGTTGCGTGAACTGCCGTGCGATCAGACCATTTATGATCCCGAAATCGTCGCCTTGCGCTGGTCGGCCGACGGCCGCACGCTGCAGGTGCTCGACCGCGCGGCGGTGTATGTCTTCGACGCCACAACCGGCGAACGCTTGGCCGAGGCCCCGCGCCTGGACCGCACGCCTCACGGACATCGCCCCGCGAACTTTTCGCCCGACGGCCGCTATCTGGCCGTGGCCACGACCTGCACGCGGGTGTGGGATCTGGCGGAGCTGAACGAGGCGGCGGAACGAAAGGCGTCAGGCGTCAGGCGTCAGGCATCAGAAGTTGATGGCGAGCCGGAAGGCAACGCGGCGAGCCCTCATCCTAGCCCAAGCCCGCGGACAGACGGGACTGCTAAGACCCAAGACCCAAGTCCTAAGACCTCCCCTTCCAATCCAAAATCCAAAATCGAAAATCCAAAATTGCACCTCGTGGCGAGCGTGGTGCCTTTGGGTCACGGGCAAGCGGTGGTGGTGAGCGGCGACGGGCATTGGCTCGGCACGCGCGGCGCCGAGAAAGAAATCGTCTACGTCATCAGAACCACCGCCGGGCAAGAAACCCTCACGCCCCGCGAATTCTACAAACGCTTCGGCTGGAAGAACGATCCGAACAAAGTAGTGTTGCCGTGAGGCGGGCATTGGCCACCACGCGAACCGAGCGAGGTTTCCAACGGCAAATCGACACTTCTATCGGCACGTTAAAAACGATACAATAAACAAGACTCGAAGGGAGGATCCTCACTGTGAACGCCGAGATCACCATTGTCGACAGGGGCCGAGGGCCGCAGCTCTCCACCAGCCGGATTACCGTGCAGGATGTCGTGCCATACTTGCAATTGAAGTGCGGCTACGACGAAATTCTGAGAATCATGCCGTCGCTTTCTGTTGACGAAATCAAAGCCATCCAGTGCTACGTAAAAGAGAATTACGACGAGGTCATGGCGGAAGATCGCCGGATACGCGATGTCAACGCCACGCGCCGCAACCCGCCGCACGTGGAAGAACTGCGCAGGCGCACGCAAGAGAAATGGCCGGCGATTCAGGAAAGACTGCGGCAACGCCTCACCGAGGTTGCAAACGGTGACGGGCATTCTGGCTGACGCTAATATCGAAGGGCATCTCGACTTCCTCTTCGATCTTCTCACATCGAAAGCGTGGATCGAATTTTGGCAGGCGCTTGGCATTCGCTACGCGACGTTCAAAGAAATCGGGCTTGCCGCTGACGACACTGACGATGTGGTCTGGCAATGCTGCCAGAATAATGGCTACGTGCTCATCACCAGCAATCGCAATCAAAAGGGCGCCGCCTCGCTGGAAGCAACGATCCGTGAACGAGCCACAAGCGACAGCCTGCCCGTGCTAACTTTGGCCGACGCGGAACGCTTCCGCAACGACCGGGAATACGCGGAACGGGTCGTCGCCTCGCTCCTTGAAATCCTGCTCGACATGGATTGCTATCGAGGCGCCGGACGACTTTACTTGCCATGAATCCAACTCATCCAGCAACTTTTCGCCCGACGGGCGCTTTCTGGCGGTGGCCACGACGTGTACGCGGGTGTGGGATCTGGCGGAGTTGAATGAGGCGGCGGAAGAAAAGGCGTCAGGTATCAGGCGTCAGGCATCAGAAGTTGATGGCGCGCCGGAAGGCAACGCGGCGAGCCCTCATCCTAGCCCAAGCCCGCGGACAGACGGGACTGCTAAGACCAAAGACCCAAGTCCTAACACCTCCCCGCCCAATCCAAAATCCAAAATCGAAAATCCAAAATTGCGTCTGGTGGCCAGCGTCGTGCCGTTGGGGCACGGGCAAGCGGTGGTGGTCAGCGGCGACGGGCATTGGCTCGGCACGCGCGGCGCCGAGAAAGAAATCGTCTACGTCATCCGAACCGCCGCCGGGCAAGAAACCCTCACGCCGCGCGAGTTCTACAAGCGGTTTGTCCATCATCGCCAACTCGCTGCTCACCATTTCCACGCGGCCCGATTGGACGTCGCACCAAAGCGGTCGCAACAGCGGCGAATAAATGGGATGTTTCTCGACGCTGTAGATGAAAACCTGCGTGTCGGCGTACACGACGCCCGAAGCGGGAAGCCTTAACGATCCCATGAATTGCGGTCATCCTGGAAACCCTGCTCGGCTTCCTCCCATGTCGGGTAGGAACGCGGGCCAGACGGTAGGGAATCGAGAAAGTCGACCAGCGACGGAGCCGACGGATTCGCCGTTTCCGACACGACCAGAAAAACATCGACGCGGTCGCCCTCCCGCAATTGGTCGGAGGCAATCTCGATCTTGTTGCCCACTTGCACCGTGGCCCGCACGTGTAAAGCGGTACGCAGGTCGAAGGCGGAATCCGTTGACACTGGATACATCTCCCTAGCGGCGGTAATGGTCTGATTCGTAACATCCAGCATTATACGGCAGGGTGCCTTGTGACTCAAATCCGCTGGTTTTAGGGCCAATCCAAGAACAGGCGGCAATGCGGCGACGGGCGAATTGTTGGCCGAGACGCCGCGACTGGACCGCACGCCGCATGATCTGCGCCCGGCGAACTTTTCGCCCGATGGCCGCTATCTGGCGGTGGCGACAACGTGTACCCGAGTGTGGGATTGCTCGGAGTTGAATGAGGCGGCACGAAAGGCGGAAGGCAGAAGACAAAAGGCTGAAGAGGGTGACGATGGTACGCCGAGCAGCGACGCAACACGCCCTCACCCTAGCCCTCTCCCAGAGGGAGAGGGAACCATCGACGCGGCGTCGCCGCCGTCCCAAGTCCCTAGCCCCCAGCCTCCAGCCCCTGAACCAAAACTGCACCTGGTGGCGAGCGTCGTGCCTTTGGGTCACGGGCAAGCGGTGATGGTGAGCGGCGAGCGACCAATTGGCTCGGCACGCGCGGCGCCGAGAAAGAAATCGTCTACGTCATCAAAACCGCCCAAGGACAAGAGACCCTCACTCCCCGCGAATTCTACAAACGCTTCGGCTGGAAGAACGATCCGAGCAAGGTGGTGTTGCCGGAGTAGCCACTTGGCCGTCCTCGCTGGCTTGACGGAAGCACGAAGGGCGCCAAGATCTCCCGCGTGATTGGCAGTCACGGCAGATACAATCTTCCCGCGCCACGGGAGGCATCAATATCCATTAAGGTCTCCATCAGCGACAGAACGACCCCGCCGGCGTATAGTCGATCGCGGCGAACGCGCTCGGGGTCGGCAAGTGTCAGCACCGGAAGGCTATCCGCGGTCCCGCGGCTACGAATTGTAGACTCGAGCGAGTCTGGACCATCGTTATTTCTGTTGCCGGTAATGAGCAGGTAGCCTTTTTCCTGGCAGACTCGCCAGATTTCGGAATCGCTCGCGTCATCATGCAGCCCGACATCGGCAAACCTCGCGTAGGTCAATTCGAGAAACGTCCAAAACTCGATCCACTCGTCCGATATAGCAAGATCGATCAAATAGTCAACGTGCCCTTCGATGTTCACGTCAGCTAAGATTCCCGTCACCATTCGGCTCCTGGCCGCAGTATTTTTCGTAGGCTTTCTGCAGAGCCGGCCATTTTTCGCGCACACGCCGCCGACTTTCTTCGACCTGCGGCGGGTTTCGGCGGGTGGCGTTCCGCTCGCGAATCCGGCGGTCCTCCTCCAGCACCTCTTCGCGATGCTCTTCGACATACCGCTCGACCTCTTGAATCTCGGCCACGGAAAGCGATGGCATGATCTCCAGGATTTCATCGTAACTGTAATTCAGTTGGAAATACGGCACCAAATCCTGCACGGTGATGCGGCTCGTAGAGAGCTGTGGGCCACGGCCTTTGTCGATGATGGCGATATCGGTTTTCATTTGCGATCCCTCAAAGCCCCACTTGGTATTATACCATCATTCGTGTCGGATGAGGCAAAGTCGAAAACTGAACAACACCGGACGTTAACGCAACCTTCGGAACGCCACAGAGGGCGTTCCCTACAGAGTCAAGATTCTGCGTGAATTGCCGTGCAACGGCGGCCCGCAAGATCCCGAAATCGCCGCGCTGCACTGGTCGGCCGAGGGCCGCATGCTGAAGGTGCTGGACCGGGCGGCGGTTTATGTGTTCGATACCACGACCGGCGAGCGGTTGGCCGAGGCGCCGCGACTGGACCACACGTCGCAGGCGCTTCGCCCCGCCAACTTTTCGCCCGACGGCCGCTATCTGGCCGCGGCCACGACCTGTACGCGGGTGTGGGATCTGGCGGAGTTGAATGCCGCGGCGCAGGAAAAGGCGTCAGGCGTCAGGCGTCGGGCATCAGGAACGTCCGTCGTCCGTGGTCCGTCGTCAGTTGCAACGGACGACGGACAACTGACAACTGACAACCTCCAAAATCCAAAATTGCACCTGGTGGCGAGCGTGGTGCCATTGGGTCACGGGCAAGCGGTGGTGGTGAGCGCCGAGGGGCATTGGCTGGGCACGCGCGGCGCCGAGAAAGAAATCGCCTACGTCATCAAAACCGCCGCCGGCCAGGAAACCCTCACGCCCCGCGAGTTCTACAAACGCTTCGGCTGGAAGAACGACCCTGGCAAAGTGAAGTTGCCCTAGTAAGCGGCGGCAAAGGAATGCGCTCTTTGAACGACGATGCATTCGGCGTACAATCCAACTTATATGAAAAAGGCATCACTGGCGCCGAAAACAGAGGCGGAAGTCTGGCTGCGCATCCTTCATCCGGACGACGATCTCTCGCCGCCTGTTGCCCGTGCCATCCTCAAACTTTCGTTCCCCGAGGACGAAGTCAGCCGGATGCGTGAACTTTCGGCCAAAGCCCGCGCAGGGAAGCTCACGCCGGAAGAAGACATGGCGATGGACAATTACGAGCGTGCGGGTTCGATTCTTTCCACGCTCAAATCGAGAGCTCGACAGGTCCTTAAACGTTCGAGCCGCGACGCTTGACCGGCCATGGACATCGCTCTAAGCGAGTTTGTATGGCAGCGCGCTAGCGACTGCTGCGCATACTGCCGGATGCCGCAGGCCTACGACGAGCTTCCGTTCGAGATCGACCACATCATCGCGGTACAGCACGGGGGCAAGACGGTTGCAGGCAACCTCGCGCTGGCGTGCTTTGCCGACAACCACCATAAAGGTCCGAATCTGGCAGGAATCGATCCGATGACCCGGCGGCGCACTTGGCTATTCAATCCCCGCCGCCACAAGTGGGACCGGCACTTCCGCTGGAACGGACCGGTGCTCGTCGGGCGCACGGCCATCGGCCGAGCGACCATTGCCGTGCTCGGCATCAACTCGTCCCATCGGGTTCGACATCGGGCGCAGCTCATCGCCGAAGGCGTGTTCCCGCCTGAGGTGAACGAGCGTGCCACGGATTGATGGTGGGGCCAAGGCGCCGCGTCGTGGCCGCACACCGCACGACCTGCGTCTGGCGAACTTTTCGCCCGACGGCCGTTATCTGGCCGCGGCCACCACCTGTACGCGGGTGGTCACGGGCAAGCGGTGGTGGTGAGCGGCGAGCGACCAATTGGCTCGGCACGCGCGGCGCCGAGAAAGGAATCGTCTACGTCATCCAAACCGCCCAAGGACAAGAGACCCACTCGCCCCGCGAGTTCTACAAGCGCTTTGGATGGAAGAACGACCCGAGCAAGGTCGTGTTGCCGTAAAGAAGGAAAGATGGAAGAATGACGGAGGGGCATGACTAACTGGAGACGTCAGATGGAAAGGTGTCTACACAACGTATCCGATCTATCGGCAGACGCTCGCTCCGCGGTCGAGGCGATTGTCGGCCATCCGCTGTCTGGCGGAGACGTGCTCTACATCGCGGCGCTCGGCGTGAAGACGGAACCCGCGGCGGCCGAGCAATGCGCGGCATGGGACGAGCTCGAATCGATCATCGGTCAGATGCAGCAACATGCGGCGCAAGCCGGACTGTCGCCGGAACAGATCGACGAAGTCATCGACTCTGAATCCGCGGCGGTGCGTTATGGTCTCGGTCGATGAAAATCGTTTGCGATACGAATGTGCTTGTGCGCGCGGCAATCAATCCGAATGGACTCGCGTCGGAATTGTTGCGGCGCATCCGACTGGGTCACGCTCTTGTCGCATCGTATCCCTTGCTGGTTGAAACACTCGACGTTTTGCGGCGCCCTCGAATTCAATCGCTGCACGGCCGCGACGAACATGGCATTCGCCGCTTCATTTCATCTTTGTACAAGGTGGCGATCATTGTGCGGATACCGCAATCGCTGCCGCGAGTTATCCCGAGCGATCCGAAAGATGACTTCGTGTTAATTACTGCCATCGGCGGCCAGGCGAACATACTCACCACTCGGGACCAACACTTTTTTCACCCGGACGTGCTCGCATTGGCCAGCGCCCACGGCCTGAGAATCGTCCGTGACGATCAACCGCTCGAAGAACTTCGTGCTGATCAGTCCTGAATGTTGGGTCACGGGCAAGCGGTGGTGGTGAGCGGCGACGGGCATTGGCTCGGCACGCGCGGCGCCGAGAAAGAAATCGTCTACGTCATCA
>DATLQY010000751.1:0-10296 GCA_035534975.1 Pirellulales bacterium | reverse complement strand
GCACCCGGCAGTTGAAGCTGAACACCAGTAACGCGGCCGCTGACAACATCGCCCAATTGACGAAACCCCTGCGGCGCCAAATGGCCAAGGCCGGAAGCGCCAGCAAGATCGGTATGGTCAGCTTGACGCACAGCGCGAGCGGAAAATAGTACCAGACAGCGCGTGGATAATTCGAGCCGAGCAGATAGGCGCCGTGGTGCCCCTTCATGTTGTGCTTGATCTGGCGAACCAGGCCTTCGCCCGCGTTGCTGAAGATCGTCAAATGTTCCGAAATCCAGACCATCGAGCGAGCGGCCGGCGATTCGGGCAACTTGTGCGCCCAAGCTACGAACGATGGCTCGGGTCTCCAGTCGCACCCGCAATAAATGAAGAGCAGCGCGAAGCCAATGGCCATCACCTGGCCGGCGTCGCGCCGAAGTGGCGCGAGGACGTGGGGCAGGTTTCGAACCTGCCGTAACGGGTGGATAAAAGCTTGAAAACCTGACCCACGGAGACGCTCCAGCTCGACGACCAGCATGCACAGCGGGCCAAAAACCATGCCCGACGCCTTGGCTCCAACGGCCGCGGCGAACCAGAACGCCGGCCAGCCCACTCGCCATGGCCAGGTACGATCGCGGCCGATTTTCCAGTGATAGGCAAGCGCAACCAGGCAGGCGCTGATGGCGACGTCCGTTGTCGCAAGACTGGCGTGTGCCAACAGGTTTGGCTCGGCGGCCAACCAGGCGACGGCCAGGCGTCCACCCCAGGGACCAGCCAGTTGTCGCGCCGCCAACCAACTGTAGGCCAGAAGCAGCCACCAAAACGCCAGCGTTCCTGCGCGCGCGACCGGCAAGATCTGGTCGAGGTCGGCGATAACGTCAAATGGTTTCCCCCTCCACCGCTCCCAAACGTACAACGGGAGGGTGTCCCAGTCGACCGGCAGTGGCATCGTGCCCAACCGCATCAAGCCAGAGTGGCTACCGCTTCGCCAGGCTTCAAGCCCTCGGGTTAAGTAAAGTGGCTCGTCGAACGTGGCTCCCAGCTCATGGGCTGCCGTCAGACACCAGGCCGACGAGGCCACAAGGCAGGCCAGAAACCAACCAGCGTCAAGAATTCGTAGGCGGCGGTTTGCGGTCATCCGGTTCTCCGCCATACTACGTGAATTGCCCAGTTTTAAAGAGAAGCCGTCAATGCGCCCCTCGCGGCCCTGTTATCGGCGTACGACCGGCGAATCTTGCCGAAATCGTTGCCGTAGGGGAGGTTTTCAAGGAGGTGTTCGAAACCGCGCACCCCCTCGTGCATCGCGGGGGGATGTTTGGTACAATCAGAAGCTGCCGAAATGCGGCGCAAGGGCTTGGAACAGCCCGACGACGCTGGCGGCGCGAGATCCGAGGTGGTACCGGAACACCGCGGATGAACCGAGAAGAGGACCCATTGCGGATGAGTGTGACCAAATCGACGATTGCGCTGGATTTTGAGATAGTGCTTGGTTTCGACCGGCGGCGAGAAACGTTGCTGTCGGTGGAGTTTGCGGATCGGCTCGACAAGCCCCTGGGCTACTGGGCATTGCCTACGGATCGGCAGTTACCCCTCGTGCTGATGCACCGCCCCCTGCGGGAATTGTTGGCCACGCCGTTTGCCGAGCTGTATTCGACCGCCGGCATCGGTCCCAAGAAGATTCGCACTTTGGTCGTGCTGTTGGGACGTGCCTGCCAACCACAACCGCCGGGGGCCATCGCCCCACCGCCGGCGCCGCTCGAAAGCTCAGTGACGCCGTCATCGTTCGAGGCGGCCGAGATCGTTTCGGAAGCCCTCTGGGAACAATGGCGCGCGACGGCGCGCGAACACGCGTTGGAAGGGGAGCCGTTGGGACGCTTCGCGTCGAGTTTGCGAGAATTGCCCCGCGTGTTGTGGAACACGCCCCTTGGCGCGTACACCGAGATCACACTGACGGACCTGCGCGGACTCAGAACTCATGGCGTCAAACGCGTCGCGGCCGTGCTTGAAGTGTTTCGCGGACTGCACGCGATGTTGGTGTACGTACCGCCGCAACCGCGCCTTGTGGCGCGGGTGGTTCCGCGGTTCGCCGCGCAAATCGAGTCCTGGCTGGCGCGTCGGATTCCACGACCAACAGCCGTCAGCACCGAGGAAATCCGCTCCGAAATCATAGCGCCGCTGCTTGAACAGATTCGTCTGGATGTGGGAGAATTGGGCGCCGAAGTGGCGTTGGTCCGGCTGGATTCGGAGGAGACCAACGTCCAGCAAACGGCGCACCGATTGCGGACGACGCGTAGCCGGGTATACGAGACGGCGGCCGAAACGGCCGCCGCATTGGCCGTGCGATGGCCCGAAGGGCGCACGCTCCTAAAGAATTTCAACCAACAGCTCGTGGGCGGTTCAACCGATGGCGAGGTTGTGGATCTGGTCGATTCGTTGTCGCGGCTGTTTTTGCCCGTTGCCCGCACGGAGCCTGACGAAACACTAACGACGGGGGATTCGCGCGCCACCGCGGTCGCCTCAATGCGCGGACAGTCCGGCATGGCGAACCGTAACGGCAGCCTCGCCGCCGGCCGAGCATGATCGCATTTTCCACGGGCGTAGCGGAATTCGTGAGAATTCCGCCCGCCCGAGTAAGGCGATCGGAACTCTCACGAGTTCCGCTACGGCTCAGTCCTCCAGTCATTTGTCGTCCAGCCGATCCAGCGCGTCGGCCAATTGTTCCCACCGCTGTTTGAGGCTGCCGGTGTAGCCGAGCGAAATCCGCACCAGTCCCGGCGAAATGCCGGCCCGTCGCTGGTCGGCAGGCGAGAGCTCGCTCGAGGTGGAACTGGCGGAGCACGACAGCAGAGTGTCGAAGTAACCTAAGCTCACGGCGATGTAGCCGAAGCTTTCCTCGTTTTGCAATAGTTCCATGAACCGGTTCGCTCGTTCGGCCGTCCCCAAATCGACGCAAAAGATGCCGCCGTAACCAAACCCGGGATTGGCCAGCCGGGCGAGAAGCTGGTGCTGTGGGTGCGACGCCATGCCCGGGTAGATGACGCTCAATCCGCGTTCTGCCAGGCGATGGCTGAAGTCCAATGCCCGGCGGCCGTGCTCGGCGATTCGCAGCCCCAAGTGCGGCATGCGCAGACTGATCTCGAACGCCACACGGGGGTCCATCGTGGGCCCCAACAGCATGAGCGCGCCGCCGTGCAGGTCCATCATCCGGTCGATCAATTCCCGTTTGGCGCAAATTGCGCCCGCGATGCAGTCGGAAGCGCCGTTAATGAACTTGGTAAGGCTGTGGATCACCACGTCGGCACCGAGCTGGGCGGGCGAAAGGAAGACCGGCGAAAACGTGTTGTCCACCGCCAGCACAGCTCCGTGGCTGTGAGCCAAATCGGCCAAGCGCGGGATGTCGGCCACGACGAGCGTCGGGTTCGACAGCGACTCGACGTACAGAAGCCTCGTGCGGCCGGTGAAGGCGGCTTCGAGGGCGTTGAAGTCGGAAACATCGACGAAGGTCGATCGGATACCGGACTTGCGAGGGAGAAAATCGTGGAACAGGGCATACGTGCCGCCGTACAGCGCGTCGGAAGCCACGATGTGGTCTCCCTGATCGCAGCATTGCAAGACCACGGCCGCGACGGCGCTCATGCCGCTGGCGGTGCAGTAGCCGGCCTCCGTCCCTTCAAGCGCCGCCAATTCGCGGCCCAGCACATAAACCGTTGGATTGTAATGCCGGCCATAAAGGTAGAAGCCCCCGCTCGCGGGACCAAGCTGCCCTTGGAACAACTTCGGCAGCAGCTCCGGCTCGAGCACGGTGAAAGTGGTGCTTGCCTCGATCGACATGTTGACGCCACCATGCTCACCGAACTCGTGCCGCATGTCGGCCAGCGATTCGACCGGGTTGAAGCGAAGGTCATTGGTCATTGGTCCGTAGTCATTGGTCCGTAGTACAAGTGACCAATGACTCATCTCCAGGTCGGTTTCTTCTTCCTCGCGGCGGCGTGCCGGCGGACGGGCTTAAATTCGTCGGATGCGAGGCTGGGACGCGGCACCTGTCCGTCGTGACGTTTGACCTTGGCGGCCCTCGGTCCGCATTCGTCGGCATCCGCCGGCGCCAACTCAAACGACACTCCCTGCCCCTCGCGAAGTTGTTCAAAGGCGTCGCCTTCCAACGTCGAGCGGTGGAAGAAGACATCGGACCCGCCGCCGCTGGGGCCGATGAATCCGTAGCCCTTGTCGGCGACGATGCGTTCAATCCATCCGAGCGGCATGTGCGTGGCTCATCGACGCGAAGGGAGGGTCTTGGGCACGTACGCGTGGTCCCGTTTTCGGAGCACTTTGGCCGTGGCAATCTTGTCGGGTTGGACGCCCGCCGCGGTGCGGTTGAGCTTATCAATGGCGTTCATGCCCTCGACTACCTGGCCGAAGACGGTGTGTTTGCCGTCGAGGTGGGGTGTAGCGCTGAAGGTAATGAAGAATTGCGACCCGCCCGTGTCGCGGCCAGCATGAGCCATGCTGAGGCTGCCGCGGGCATGCTTGCGCGCACCCTTGAGTTGGCACTCGCAGGCAATCGAGTAGCCGGGGCCGTCCGTACCGGTTCCCTTGGGGCACCCTCCTTGGGCCATGAATCCGTCGATGACGCGATGGAACTTCAGGCCATCGTAGTACCCCTTTTCGACGAGGTGAATGAAGTTTGCGACCGTGTTGGGGGCTTCGTCCTCGAACAGCTCGATGACGACGTCTCCCTTGGAGGTCTTGAGTTCGACGCGTGGCAATTCGTTTTCGGCTTGGGCCATGTTCTTGGGTTCCTTGATGACCTCCGGTCTGGCCGGATCGTGGTCGATTTTCCACAGCCTCCAAAATACGGTACCGTCCCCAATCGCACAACCACCCCCCGAAGGAGCCGCCCTCGGAGTGCAATCCGCCTTTCCTTGGAAAGGGTCACGGTGTACCATTCATCAAAGGATACCGATCTTTGGGCTTGTCCCGGCGGAGAAAATCAACCAAACTATGCACGCGCTTCGCGGACTTGCGCCAACACCAAGGAGGACCGGCATGGATGCCTCAGCGCCCAACCACTTTAGACTGTTCCCCGACCGAGCCGGATCGTCGTTGCACGGGGCTCGGTCGACGCTCAACGGGGCCAGTTCGTTTCGCTCGCGGCGGAACACTTTGCTGGCCGGTACGCGCCTGGGGAGCGTTTGCATGCTGGCGTTCATTATGCTGGCGACAAGCCGTTCAATAGGGGCGGAGGGCGTGGAAGAGGCAGTGGGGTCGGAGGAAGCGTCGAGACCGGAGGCAGCGGCGGGACCGGGTGAATTCGCCCGCACCGCCTCCGGAAAACTCTTCATTTGCGGCGGCGGCCTATTGTCCGATGAACTGCGGCAACACTTCATCAATCTGGCCGGCGGTACGCAGGCGCGAGTCGTCGTGATTACGACCGCGAGCGTCTTGGCCGACACGGATCGGATTGAGCCGAAACTGGCCATCTGGCGCGAGCAAACTCTTGCCGACTTGACTATTTTGCACACCCGCTCACGAGTGACGGCCGATGAACCCCAGTTCGTCCGCCCGCTGACACTGGCGACCGGGGTATGGTTCGTGGGAGGCGACCAGAATTGGCTCATCGACACCTACCTGGGCACGTCGACCGAACGCGAAATCCGCGGTGTGCTTGCGCGGGGCGGCGTCGTCGGCGGAACATCGGCCGGTGCCGCGATCATGTCTCCCGTGATGATCTGCCGCGACAGGCCGACGCTTCAGATTGGGCAGGGCTTTGGTTTCTTGCCGGGCACGGTCGTCGATCAGCACTTTCTCAAGCGCAAGCGACAAGAACGGCTTCTGCGGGTGTTGGACGGTCATCCGGGACTATTGGGATTGGGGATCGACGAGGGGACCGCGCTTTTGGTTGATGGGAGCCATTTGTGCGTGATGGGCGAATCGCAAGTGATGGTCTGTTCGCCGCCGGCGGCCGACCTGCTCCCCTACTCACTCGATCCGGGTGACGAGGCCGAACTGCCGCAACTTTGGGCAAACACATTCGCCCACATCGAGCCAAAGGCGGTCGAACCGGCCATTGACGCCGCGCCGGTTGAAAACAGTTCCACCGTTGGCGTGACGATGGACGATATCATGCCTGGCAACGAGCCGGCAGAAACTGTCGGACAATAAATGCCTGTGCTGGACGGCCTTCCCAGGCCGTCTGCGGCGGAAGTCGGCCAGGATCTGTCCCCTGTGTGACTCGTTCCCTACTCCTCGAACAGCACGACTTCGAACTTTCCCTTCCGGGTGATGTAGCCGCGGAAGAGGGCTTCCGAGTTGTAGGCCGCCGTGTAATTGCCCTCGACGTCGAGCGCGATCAAGCCCCCTTCTCCGCCCGCCTCTTTGAGCGTCTGGTTGACCACCCGATCAGCCGCCTTTTCGACGGGGAGCCGTTCGTATTTCATCAAGGCGTTCATTTCGTGGGCCACCGCGAAGCGGATGAAGTATTCGCCATGGCCGGTGCATGAAACGGCACAGCCGCCGTTGTCGGCGTATGTGCCGGCGCCGATGATCGGCGAATCGCCCACGCGCCCGGGGGACTTGCCGCTGGTGCCGCCGGTCGAGGTGCCGGCGGCCAGATTGCCGGCGGAATCGAGGGCCAGGGCGCCGACGGTTCCCCAAACGTGCCTCGATTCCGCCGCTGCCGGCCCATGTGAAGACCGCTTCTTTCGGTCCTTGGGCGTTTGGTTCTTCGAATGTTCCCATTGCCGCTGGATTTGCCGCCAGCGCGGCAGCGTCCAAAAATAGCTGGGGTCGACGATTTCAACGCCGTTCTGCGTCGCGAAAACCTCGGCGCCGCGACCGATGAGCAACACGTGCGGCGACTTCTCCATGACGGCGCGGGCGGCCGAAATCGGGTTCTTGACCACGGTCACGCCGGCCACCGCTCCTGCCCGCCGGGTCTTGCCCTCCATGATCGAAGCATCGAGCTCGTTGCGCCCTTCGTTGGTGAAGACCGCTCCCTTCCCCGCGTTGAACAAAGGCGAATCTTCCAGGACCCGGATGGCGGTCTCGACGGCGTCCACGCCGGTGGATTTGGACTGCGCCAACGCGTCAAAGCCCGCTTGCAGTGCTTGTTCGAGCGTCACGCGCAGCTCGGCTTCCTGCTCTTTCGATACCTCCTCGCGCGGCAAACCCAGGCCGCCATGGACCGCAAACACGACGCCAGTCACGCGGGGCGGCGGTTCGACGGCGTTGGCGTGCGCAACCGACGTGAGGACGACCATCGTGGCAATCTCGATACGGTTCAACATCGAGGCCTCATTGCTCCGGCGCGGCGGGTACCGCGTCGCTCCAAGTGTCGGTGCGGAAGGGAACGGCCGGCAGCCCGGCCTGATTCGCAAGGTTTGGCTCGGCCGCCTGGTGCCAGCCAAAGCGCACCGCGACGGGCGTCGTCACCTGGGGCGACTTGACCACAACCACTTCACCTTCGATCGTGGCCGTGGCGGGCAGAAATCTCTTGTCGGCCCCCGCGATCGAGAACCACGTCAGCGGCTTGCCGTCGCGCGACTTGAGCCCACCCGCGTACTTGAACTTGACCTTGGCCTGATCGAGATCGACGCTCATCGACTCGTAGTGCGGACCTGAATAGACCACATCGCTCTTGCCATAAGTCTTGGCCAGGGCCCACAACGCCAGCCGACGGCCGACCTCCTGCTTGTTCGGCGGATGAATGTCGCGGACGGTGCTGATGTCGGTGGTCACCGCCATGCCCGTGTTTGGAAACGCCAAGGTCGCCATCTGGGCCTCCCAGATTTCCGGCAGCGCCGTCACGTTCGTGTCGTAAACGTAGGGTGCGAGCTGCACGTAGAGAAACGGGAAATCGCCTTGCCCCCACACATCGCGCCAACCCTGGATGAGGCCCTTCATCAACGAATGGTAGTGCATGCCCTGGCCGCGGTTCGACTCGCCCTGGTACCAAAGCGCTCCGCGCACGGCGAACGGCACCAGTGGATGGATCATGCCGTTGTACAACCCAGTGGAAACGTTGTTGCTGTTGAACGGCTGGCCCGGCATCGCCGGCGGATCGGGCAATTCCTGACCCGCCGCGGCGGCCTTTTCCGCCGCCGCCACCCAGGCCTTCGATTCCTCGACCTTGGCCTTGAGCGCGTTCTGGTAGCCCGTCTGCAACGCATGGATCTCGTCGCGCTCCTTTTGCAGATCGGGCTGCGAGGCGAATCCGGACGGCGGAATCCAAGGCTCGATGCGCGTGCCGCCCCACGATGTGCCGATCATGCCCACCGGTAATCCCAACGCCTTGTGGATCTCGCGGCCGAAGAAATACGAGACCGCCGAGAAATCCGGTACGGTTTCCGGCGAGCAGACTTTCCAGCTCGCGTTGACGGTCTTGGCGGGCTTGCCGGCAGGCACCAGCGGCACCGAAAAAATGCGGATCTGCGAATATTTCGCCGCGGCGATTTCCTCCGCTGCGTTGACCGACTGCCTCACCGACCATTGCATGTTCGACTGTCCCGAGCCGAACCAGACCTCGCCCACCAGGATGTCGCTGAGCTTGATCGTGTTCTTGCCGCTGATCGTCATTTCCAGTATCTGGCCGGCGGCTTGCAGTTCGGGCAGCTTAACCATCCATTTCCCTTCGGCGTCGGTCTTGGCGGTGGCTTTCAACTCGCCGAGCGCCACCGTCACGTCCTCGCCGGGGCTGGCCCAGCCCCAGATGGTGATCGGCATTCCGCGCTGCAAGACCATGTGGTCGCCGATTACGGCGGGAAGTGTCACTTCGGCTCGCGCCATCACCGCATTGGCCAGGAAAAACAGCATCACGGACGGAACCACGAGCGAACGATAGCCTGGGCGGGAGCGTTTCATACGGTTACCTTTCGAGTATCTTTCGAGAGTGCGTCGGGGGAAGGATGCTGAAGATTGTAATCGGCCGCTTGAGGCGTGGCCAGCGGGTGGCGCAAAGTAGCGCGGACGCGCCGCGTGGTAGAAATTCGCCGCGCGACGCGCATTGTCGCCCCGGGTAGTGAGACATCAGATGTCCCACTACCCGTCCCACGCCAATTGGCGCGGCCGCCGGTCATTTGCTACATTGGGGGTATTAGACCTCACGCGGCCTAGAATGAGACATTCACGGTGGCTGGGGCAGAGCCTAAGCGATGCCCCGGTCGCGATCTAGCCGGGGCATCGCTTAGGCTCTGCCGCCAGCCACCATTTTCACGTCGCAAAGCATGTCTCACGTCCTGATCATCGGCGGGGGCTTCGCCGGGCTGAACGCCGCCAAGGGGCTGGGCGGCGCGCGGGGCGTCGACGTGACGCTGGTTGACCGTACCAACCACCACTTGTTCCAACCGCTCTTGTACCAGGTGGCCATGGCCGGCCTCAGCCCTGCCGACATCGCCGCCCCGATCCGCAGCCTGCTCTCGTCCTACCCCAACATCCGCGTGCTGCAGGGTGAAATTCTCTCGCTTGATCTGGATCGGAAAATGGCAGTTGCCGACTTCGGCGAGCTACCCTTCGATTACTTGATCGTGGCCTGTGGCGCCAGGCACAGTTACTTCGGCCATGATGAATGGGAAGAGTACGCGCCAGGCTTGAAAAACCTCCAGCAAGCCACGGAGATCCGCCGTCGCGTGCTCTCGGCCTACGAGGAGGCCGAGCGGAGCGGCTCGCTCGACGACCGCAAGCGGCTCATGACATTCGTCATCGTCGGTGGCGGACCGACGGGCGTGGAACTGGCGGGCGCCATCGGCGAAATGAGCCGCTTCACGCTGGCCAGGGACTTTCGCAATATCGATGCCAAGCAAGCACGTGTGATCCTGCTCGAGGCGGGTCCGCGAATCCTGCTCATGTTCAGCGAGCCGCAGGCTGCCAGGGCAACCCGCGACCTGGAGCACTTGGGCGTACACGTCTGGACCCAAAGCGCGGTGACGAAGATCGACGCTGACGGAGTCGAGATCGCCACCGAACGGATAAGGGCAGCGACCGTCCTATGGGCGGCGGGCGTACAGGCCTCGCCACTCGGTGGGGCCGTCGGATTGGAGGTCGATCGGCAGGGCCGGGTACTGGTCGAGCCGGACTTGAGCGTGAAGGGGCACTCCTACGTCTTCGTGGCGGGTGACCAGGCTTGTTTCATGCACCAGACCGGTAAACCGTTGCCCGGCACGGCGCCGGTGGCCATGCAACAGGGCCGTTATCTGGCGCGGACGATCCGCCGCGATTTGGCCGGCAAGCCCCGCCAACCTTTCCGCTTCGTCGACAAGGGGCAGATGGCGACCATCGGCCGCAGCCGGGCAATCGTCGAGATCGGACGGCTGCGGTTGGCGGGTT
>DATLQY010000750.1:0-6359 GCA_035534975.1 Pirellulales bacterium | reverse complement strand
AACGGTGGGCGAGCTTGCGCCGGGCGGCAAGCCGAGGGCGAAAGCGGTGATCCTGATCCTGTTGCCGGGCGGCGCCAGCCAACACGATACGTTCGACCTCAAGCCCGACGCTCCCGACGGTATCCGTGGCGAGTTTCAGCCGATCGCCACCTCCGTGCCCGGAATTCAGATCTGCGAGCATCTGCCGCTCTTGGCCGCGCGTGCCGAGCGCTACGCCCTGGTGCGATCGATGTCGCACGAGGAGAACAGCCACCTGCCTGGCACCCACAAGTTGCTCACCGGACGTCCCATGCCACTGCGGCGAGCCAGCGACCTGGACAACGTGCTCTCCCGGCGCGACTGGCCCTGCTACGCCGCCGCGCTCGATGTCGTCCGGCCGAGATCGGACGGCGTGCCCAGCGGCGTGACGCTGCCCAATCGGCTGATCGAAGGCCCGCTCACCTGGCCGGGCCAGCACGCGGGCTTTCTCGGCGCCGAACACGACCCGTGGCAAATCGAGCGGGACCCCAACGACCCGCAGTTTCGGGAAGAGAGCCTGGCGCTCGCAGCCGGCATCACGGTCGATCGGCTCACCTGCCGGCAGGCGTTGTTGGGCGAAGTGAACCAACAGCGCGACCGGTTGGCCGGCCTGGCGGAGGAACGGACATTCGGCCTCCAGCAAGACGCCGCGATTACGCTTCTGACGTCGGGCAAGGTGGCACAAGCGTTCGAGCTCGATCGCGAAGGCGTGGACGTCCGCGACCATTACGGCCGGCACCTGTTCGGCCAATCGCTGCTCTTGGCGCGCCGCCTCGTCGAGGCGGGCGTGCCGATCGTCCAGGCGAACATGGGCATCGTGCAGACCTGGGACACGCACGACAATAACTTCGTCAAGCTCAAGGAGCGGCTGTTGCCTCCCTTGGACCGCGGAGTGGCGGCGTTGCTCGATGACCTGGCCGCGAGCGGCCTGATAGACGAGACGTTGGTCATCATGGTCGGCGAGTTCGGCCGCACGCCCAAGATCTCGCGGACCGCGGGGGCATCGATCCCCGGCCGCGACCATTGGCCCCAGGTCTACACCGCGATGGCCGCCGGGGCGGGCGTGCGCGGAGGGCAGGCGATTGGGCGTTCGGACCGCATGGGAGCTTATCCCGTCACGCGGTCGTTTACGCCCGACGACCTCGGCGCAACGTTGTTCGCCGCGCTGGGGCTGCCGGCGACGACCGAGTTCCGCGACAAGCTCGGTCGGCCGTTGCAACTTACCAGCGGGCAGGTAATGGCGCCGCTCTATACCGCGCGTGGGGTAGAATAAGACAGATTGCCCCTCACATCCCCACCGGCAATCCAATTCCCATCAAGGTTTGCAAGAGTCGCCCGTCGTCGGTGTAGAACTTGACCGCTTCGTCGTCCGCCGACCAGATCGCTCGGACGCCATGGTACTTGTATTGCCGGCCCAGGACGCGGCTGCCCCGGATCAGCATCGTTTCTTTGCAGGGGCAGGGAGCGTGTCCAAGCTCGGCCACGGCACTGTCGATGACCAGGCGGATCGCTGCTGAATTCATCGTTGGGTACTCCAAAAGTGTTCGGTAACGATCTCGCCAGGCAAGGTGGTCGCAGGCTCCTTGCGAACCAGTATCGGATTGCCGATTTCCACGATAAACCACGAGGCGGACGGGTGAAAACAAAAAAAGCCGCCGTCATCGACAGCGGCTCTTGGAGGCGGTGGTTGCCGTCCAGGCCCATTTCCCTTGGCCGTCACGTTCAGTCCCCTACACACCGAACGTGGCGGTTAACCCTTTCAATCGGCACAATCCCAACCGGCAATTCAAGCAATCGCCCGCAAACCGAATTTAACCGTCGCGCAAGCTGCCCAGATCCGGCTGACTGAAAGAGGTTTCGGTACGCGTAGGCCGTTCGTACCATCCCCCCTAACGGGCGAGGGGCAGATTGCCGCCTCGCATGCGACGGGTTATCATCCGGCGAAAGGCCCACCGCGGAAACCGGAGCGACGCCCCATGCGGCTTGGATTGATCAATTCAGCCTGGGTCCAGGCAGGACAGCCCACCGCGTTCGGACTGCGCAAGACGAAGGAGATCGGCTTCGACACGGTCGATGTGTTCGTCGACCCGCTGGATATCGACGTCCGCGAGCGCCGAGCGATCAAGAACGAGTGCGACCGGCTCGGCTTGCCCATCGTTTCCTTGGCCTGCGTCGCGGTGGGCCTGATCGACTTCAATCCCAGCGTCCGCCGTTTTCACCTCGACCGCGTGCGGGCTTACCTCGACCTGGCCTACGAATACGAGGCACGCAACGTGCTCGTCGTGATCGGCGAGTACATCTGGAACCGAGAGGTCATCCCGCCCGCCGAACAGTGGCGATTGGGCGTCGAGGCCCTGCGCGAACTTGGGGCTCGGGCGGGCGAACTGGGGTTAGAGATCGTCTTGGAATTGGAACCGTTCGCCATGTCTCTCGTGAACAATATCGACACGATGGTGCGATTTCTCGACGACGTGAACGTGGGCGCGGTAAAGGCCAATATCGACATCTCGCACCTGGCGCTGTCGCGCGTGGCGCCGGAAGAGCTACGGCGGCTCGCGGGGCGTGCCGGGCACGTCCATATTTCCGACTGCGACGGCAAGGTCCACGGCGACCTGCCGCCCGGCCGGGGCGTCGTCGACTTCGAGCCGTACCTGCGCGAGATCAAGGCCCTGGCGATCGACGGGGCCATCTCGATCGAGCTGGAATACTCGCCCGAGCCCGAGCGGATCGTCGAATGGGTCGAGGAAGCCTACCGCGAAACCGACCGCCGGCTGCGCGCTGTCGGGTTGAGAGGGTAATCGAGGAGAAGGCGGAAGGCCGTGCAAACCCAGGCCGCGGAGCGGCCGAAGAGACGTTCGGGGCACCCGCGCGGCGGGTCGGCGGACCGTGGGAAGGAGACTAATCTCAGGCCGCGGAGCGGCCGAAGAGACGTTCCCACGCAGAGCGTGGGAACGAGACAACGAAACAACCGCAGGCGGCTTCAGGCCGGGGCAAGTCTTTGATGGCGGCCGGTTGTCGCACGTCCGAAGGCACTTTACCGGCACTCGTCGATCCGCGACAATCGAACGTGAATCTCTAGGAGTCCATGTTGCCGTGCTTTGCGTTTCAGCCACTCGAATGTTTTCAGTCTGGATGATCGCTTTGATTGCCGGCTTCGACTGCCATGCGGCCGGTTGTATCTCACTCGCCGCGGCTGACGAATCAACGGACGGGGCGCAGCGGTACGACGAGCAAATTCGCCCGTTCCTCACTCACCATTGCCTTCAATGCCACAGCGGCGAGAAGCCCAAGGGCGATTTGCGCCTGGACCGGCTCGCGCCTGACTTCGCCAACGAGGAGAGCCTCGCAGCGTGGCGGGAAGTGCGCGAACGGATCGAATCGGGCGCGATGCCGCCCAAGTCGCAGCCTCGCCCGCCGGAAGCTGACGTGAAAATGCTCGCTCAATGGATTGGCGGCCGGATCGACGCGGCGGAGGCCGATCGACGAAGGGCCGAAGGACGAGTCGTCCTCCGCCGGCTCAACCGGGTCGAGTACGAGAATACGGTCCGCGACCTCCTGGGCGTGCATGCCGAACTGAAGGAGATGCTCCCCCGCGACAGCTCGTCGGATGGTTTCGACAACGTCGGCGAGGCGTTGCACCTCTCGTCGTTCCAGATGGAAAAATACCTGGAAGCGGCGGATAAGGCCCTCAATCTGGCCATCTCCAACCGGCCCGAACCGCCGGCGGCCACCAAGAAACGCTATTACATGAAAGATCAGCACCAGGTGAAGACCACTACCGAAGACGTATACCGCAAGCTCGACGGCGACACCCTGGTGCTGTTCAGCTCGTCCCCGTGGACGGCGATCGTGCTGTACGAGCTGTACCCGTCGGATCGCGGCGATTACCGCTTTCGCATCTCGGCTTCCGGCTTTCAGAGCGCCGAAAGGCCGGTCACGTTCCGCCTTGACGCCGGCAATTTGTCGATGACGGGAAAGCCGTGCCTCGTCGGGTATTTCGACGCTCGCGCCGACAAGCCCAGCGTCGTCGAGTTCGTCGCGCATCTCGAGCCGACGAACACGCTTAGAATCCATCCCTACGGTCTGGCGGGGTCTCAAGTCGTTCACAAGATAGGCGCCGACAAATTCGACGGCCCCGGGCTGGCGGTCCAATGGGTGGATGTGGAGGGGCCGCTCAACGACACCTGGCCGCCCAAGAGCCATCGCCGCATTTTCGGCGACCTGGCACAGCCGCCGGCGCCCGAGGAAAACTATTCGAAGCGGCTCCAGGTCGTTTCGGACGACCCTTTGGCCGACGGCCGGCGCGTTCTGCGCGGTTTCGCGCGGCGCGCGTTTCGGCGCGCGGTGAACGACGACGACCTCCAACCGTTCATGTCCCTTTTCGAAGCCGCCCTGGCCCAGGAACGAACGTTCGAGCAGGCCGTTCGCGTTGGCCTCACGGCCATCATGGTCTCGCCGGAGTTCCTGTTTCTGGATGAGAAGCCCGGCAAGCTGGATGACTTCGCGCTGGCCAGCCGACTCGCCTATTTCTTGTGGAGCAGCATGCCCGACGAGGAACTGCTCCGAATCGCCGAACAGGGGTGTACGCAAGCGGCCAGTGCTGCGGTGGACAGTGCCGTTGCGGCCAGTGCCGCGGTGGGCGGTGCCGCGGCAGAAGATGCCACGCGCGGAGTGGCCGCGAGTCTGGGCGATCCGGAAGTGCTCCGAGCGCAAGTCGAGCGGATGCTCGACGACCCCAAGGCGGCCGCCTTTACCGAGAACTTCGTCGGACAATGGCTCGGGCTACGCGATATCGACTTCACCGAGCCCAGCCATATTCTGTATCCCGAGTTCGACGACATGCTCAAGGTTTCGATGGTTCGCGAAACGGAGCTGTTTTTCACGGAGATCCTCAAGAACGATTTGAGCGTGATGAATTTCGTCGACTCGGACTTCACCATGCTCAACGGGCGGCTGGCAAGACATTACGGCATCGCGGGCGTCGATGGCTGGGAGTTCCAGAAGACGCCGTTGCCCCCCGATAGCCATCGCGGAGGCGTTTTGACGATGGCGAGCGTGCTGAAGGTGACGGCAAACGGTACGAGTAGCTCGCCGGTCACCCGTGGCGCTTGGGTGCTGGATCGCATTCTGGGCACGCCGCCCCCCAAACCTCCTGAAAACGTCGCCGCCCTCGAGCCCGACATACGCGGCGCCACGACCATTCGCGAGCAGTTGGCCAAGCACCGGCAGATTGCCTCGTGCGCGAGCTGCCACTCGCTGATCGACCCGCCTGGCTTCGTGCTGGAGAATTTTGATGTGATCGGCGGCTGGCGTGAATACTACCGGACCAGCGGAAATGGGAAAGAAGTCATCGTGGATGGCCAGCGGATGCACTACCTGCAGGGACCGGCGATCGACCCGGCGGGCGTTCTCTCCGACGGCCGGACTTTTCAGAACATCGACGAGTTCAAGCAGTTGCTGTTGGCGGACAAAGACCAGATTGCCCGCGCCCTGACGGTGAAGCTCGTGACGTATGCGACCGGCGGGCCACCCGCATCGGCCGATCGGCCGACGATCGACGCGATCGTCGACAAGGTCCGCGAAAAAGGCTATGGCCTCCGTTCGCTGGTGCATGAGATCGTGGGGAGTGAGCTGTTTCGGCGGAAGTAGCGTCGAGGGGTGGTGAGCGTGTGAGCGTGTGATGGGGTGAGGGGATGATGGGATGAGGGGGTGAGGAGGTGATGAGATGAGGGGTCAATACAGCATTTAGCATAGGAGATGATAATATGGCGGAAACGAAACGTGGGTTGGTACGGAGTCACACGGACCTCGATGTGTACCAACGGGCATTTGCAGCGGCCATGAAAGTGTTTGATGTCTCGAAATCGTTTCCCAAGGAGGAAAAGTACTCGTTGACCGACCAGATCCGCCGGTCGTCTCGATCGGTCTGTGCTAATCTCGCCGAAGCCTGGCGGAAGCGGCGATACGAGGCGGCGTTCGTCAGCAAGCTTTCCGATTCCGAGGCCGAAGCGGCTGAAACGCAGGTATGGTTGCAGTTTGCCGTGGAATGCGGCTACCTGCCCAGGCAGTCGACGAGGGCACTATACAAGAAATTCGACCAGATTGTCGGCATGTTGGTACGTATGGCGAACCAGTCGGATACGTGGGTGCTCAAGAAGGGATGAGGGGATGACGGTTGATGCGGTGAGGGAATGATGAGATGAGGATGAGATGAGGGGATGATGAGATGAGGGGATGATGAGATAAGGGGATGATGGGGTGAGGGGATGATGCGATAAGGGGATGAGGGGCCGCGCCCGTGATGCCGGCTCACATGTTGGTAGAATGGGGAGCCTGTTACG
>DATLQY010000749.1:0-3445 GCA_035534975.1 Pirellulales bacterium | reverse complement strand
CCCAAGGAAGCGAAGGAATCCAAAGAGGCCAAGGACTCCAAAGAATCCAAGGAGTCTTCCGGGGGATCGAAAGAGTCGAAGGAATCGGCGTCGAAAACGAAGGAAAAGAGCGCCGCTTCGGAGTCCTCGAAGGGATCGTCGGGTTTGTCGAGTTCCTCGAAGAAGGGAAAAGAAAAGTAGGGCGCGCGGAATTATAATTCCAGGGATTTCAGGTAGGCGCGAAACTCGTCGCCGAACTCGGGATTTTTCAGCGCGAATTCCACGGTAGCTTTCAAGAAGCCCAGCTTGTCTCCCGCGTCGTACGTCTTTCCCTCCGTGATCAGCGCCCACAGGCCCTCTTCGCGCGCGAGCGTGCGCAAACCGTCGGTGAGCTGGATTTCACCGCCGCGACCGGGCTTCGTCTTTTCGAGATACTCGAAAATTTTCGGAGGCAGGACGTAGCGGCCCGTGACGCTGAGATTGGAAGGCGCGTGTTCCGCGTCGGGCTTTTCGACGAGATCGAAAATCTGGCGCAGGCGGTCGCCCCACTTGCGCTCCGTGGCCGGGCGGGCGTCGACGATGCCGTAGAGATGAATCAATTCGCGCGGCACAGGCTCGACGGCGATGGCGCCAATGCCGGTCGCTTCGTAAACGTCGCACAGGGCGCGCGTGGCGGGCTGGGGGCCGTCGCAGATGACGTCGCCAAGCAGCACGGCGAAAGGCTCGTCGCCGACAAGTTCGCGCGCAACGAGGACGGCGTGGCCCAGGCCGAGCGGTTCGCGCTGGCGGGTATAACTGAAGTGAATTTTCGAACCGACGTTGCGGACCAGATCGGCGCGCGCCGTGTCGCCTTTTTCCCGCAGGAAACGCTCAAGCTCCGGGGAATGATCGAAGTGGTCCTCGATGGCATTCTTGCCGCGCCCGGTGACGATAATGATGTTCTCGATGCCGGAGGCCGCGCATTCCTCGACGGCGTATTGGATGAGCGGCTTGTCAACGATGGGCAGCATTTCCTTGGGCTGCGCCTTTGTGGCGGGAAGAAAACGAGTGCCCAGGCCCGCGGCGGGAAAGACGGCTTTGCGAACGCGTTTGGGTTTGTCGGTCATGAGTCGCGCCTCGAAAAAATCAGAGCCACAAGTTACGTGGAGCGCTGGGAGTTGTCAATGCGGCGGGTGGGAGGCGGTTTCGATGGCGCGTTGCCCGGTCAACTGGATTATTTCCGAGTGGCCCGTCAGGACTTGACCACCAGCGAATGGCGACTTGATTCACTTCAACGGGACACCGGCAGCGGAGCCAGATCCCAGTCTGCAATCGCGTTGGTTGCGCCGTCCCAACCGTCAGTGATAAGTTTCAGACTATGGGCCCGGCGCCGACCATCACGATCTATGTCCCGGGACCGCTGCGCACCTACTGCGCGGGGGCAGCGGAACTCTCGATCTCGGCACACACCGTGCGCGCCGCACTTGAGGACCTCGAGCGGAGCCAGTCGGCTTTGTATCGCAATGTCTGCGACGAAACGGGTACGGTACGCCGGCACCTGAATGTATTTGTGAACTCGGACAATGTGCGCGATCTCCACGGGGTCGACACGACGCTGTCGCCGGGGGACGTGGTCACGATCCTGCCGGCGGTTTCAGGAGGCTAATGATGGCGGATCGAATCATTCTCACCATTGGCACCAAGAAGGGTGTGTTTGTCGCGGATGCCGCGAAGCCGAGGCGCAGCTTCGCTCTGCGCGGGCCGTTCGGCCCGGGCATCCCCGTATACGCGACGCTGATCGACACGCGCGGAACACCGCGCCTCTATGCTTCGAGCTGCAATCCGTTCTTCGGCATGAAGGTGCTGCGTTCGACGGACATGGGGAAAAGCTTCAGTGAGACGAAATCGGCGCCAGCGTTCCCCAAAGACGACGGCCGCGCGCTCGCCAACATCTGGTCACTTGAGGCCGGTGGTGACAAGAAGGACCTATGGTGCGGCGTGGAGCCGGCATCCTTGTTCAAGAGCCGCGACGGTGGCGATTCGTGGGACATGGTACCGGGGATTAGCAACCACGATCACGCGCGCAAGTGGCAACCCGGCAATGGCGGGCTCTGCCTGCACACGATCATTCGCGACGGGAATCGCGTGCACTTGGGCATCTCAACGGGCGGCCACTATTTGAGTGAGGACGGTGGCGAAACATTCAGGGCGTCCAATCAAGGCGTCGGCGCCGGCTTCGCGCCCGACCCTTATCCCGAGTTCGGTCAGTGCGTTCACAAGATCGCGCGGCACGACGACGCGCCCGGCCGGCTCTACATGCAGAACCACGGCGGATGGGCTGATTGGACGGGGCCTGGCGGGCCCCGGCCGGACATTGGCGTACTACGCAGCGACGACTATGGCCACTCGTGGCGCTCGATCGCCAAGGGATTGCCGTCGGACTTCGGATTTCCTATCGTGGTCCACCCGCACGACGCCGATACGGTATACGTCATGCCTCTTGAGGGGCCGACGCGCACCTGTCCCGGCGGCGCGCCAGCGGTGTGGCGCAGCGAAAATGGCGGCGAGTCGTGGAGCCGGCTGGCACGTGGGTTGCCGCGGAAGCAAAGCTACTTCACCGTCCTGCGCGACGCGATGGACATCGACCGGCTCAAGTCACCTGCACTCTACTTCGGCACGACGACCGGTCAGCTGTGGATCGGGAGGGATGGTGGTGAGCAGTGGGACTGCCTGTTCGATTCGCTGCCCCCGATCGACAACGTCAAGGTCGCGGTCGTGTGATGCCGGCGTAGACCTTCCCTGGTCACTAGGACGCGTAACGCGCTACTGGTTGAAGTAACGCACCCGGATAGTGGACGAATGGTCGGCAACCCTTACCTAATCGCGTTACGTCAGAGTTGCCCGTTTATCGAAAGCGCGCCGGAGCACCGCGCTCGTGCACACTTTTTTCTTGAAAGCGCGCCTCCGATAAAGCGCTAACGTCATCCGGGCACGATCGGCAGCAAGATTTAAATGGAGCTTCCAACTCCCCACAACGGGACTTCATGGGCGTTTGGCTGGTCAGAAGGGAATTTTACCAATAGCTAGCCCGCCTGGCGCTAGCACAGTGATTTGGCGTTCTTCCCTGTCGCTACCAACATAATCACGCTCTTGCCGTGAGCGTGAGGGGAAAAGAACTGGATCACGTCATCATCATAAAACGTTAAACCCGTGGCACTCAAGCGTTGGGCGTAAGCGGCAAGATACAGCTTGCCGCTTAAGATGCCAGCCTCGAGCTGTACGGCGCGATATCCGCGATTACCGAAGCGCCCCAATATGATTTGTAGGTCTGCCAGGAAGAAAATGTCTGCGGCGGCTTCGGCTGGCAACTGCTGGTCCAGCCCCAGATGACCAGCCTCAGCGCGGAACTTTCCTGCTTTCAGGCATTCGAGCACACGCCGATCACGGTGGAATACGTAGGCTCCGGGATCGAGACCTTCGACTGCGT
>DATLQY010000748.1:0-17635 GCA_035534975.1 Pirellulales bacterium | reverse complement strand
AATCTCCATTCCGAGCCTGGGGCCGATCTTCGCCGGCGGCGATTTCTACCTGGTGGACGCCACCGGCAGCATCACGGTCAGCGCCAGCGAACTGGACCTGAGCGGCAACGTGAGCCTTCTGGGCGGTTTGCTCGGCCAGGGGAGCGCCTCGCTCGACCTCAACTGGACGACCGGCGTTTACATGGCCAAGGGCGACTTCAGCATGTTCGACGAAATCATCAACTTCTCGGGAAGCATCGATGTCACCAACCAGGGCGACATCACCTTGCAAGCGTCGGCGAGCGTCAACGTGCCGCCGCAGATTCCCTTCGTCGGCGGCGATTCGCTCGGCAACCTCAACTTCTACCTGCAGTACCGCCCTGGGGAGCCCTTGACCGATGACTTCGTCGCGGCCTGGGCCACGGTCAACCTGTTCGTCACCAGCTTCACCATCGGCTTCGAAGTCGATTTCCAGGGGGACGTCAGCACCATCAACGGCAGCGACGTCGCGGCCCTCATCGCCTCGACCGCCACGCAGCAACTGTCCCAATACGTGTACACCCAGGATCTGAACGTCCCCAGTCAGACCGCGCAGAACAGTAACGTCGTGAGCGCTCAAATCACCGCCAGCTCCCCGATCTTCGACGGCGCCTATCCCGTGACCGTCGTCGGCTCCGACAACATTACCTCCGACAGCTACCAGGGGTCCGGCAGCTACGTTACCTCAAGCTATCAACTGAGCAATCCGGACGTGATCTTATCGACCCTGAGCTTCGGTGTGACCGTTTACAATGACGTCACACAGGGTGGGATCTTCGTCGGCACCGTGAGCTTCGATTCAAAGGGCAAATTCCAATTCGCGCCCAGCGCCCACCCGCTGCTCGTTCCGACGGGCGCGACCCTGAACTCGAACGGGCAGCTCGTCCTTCACTGGCCGTACCTCCCCTATGGCACCAACGTCTCTTCGATCAGCGCGACGTACGACGCCGCCAACGCTTACCTTCAGTTGTCGCAACAGATCACGGGCGGTAGCTATGTCCCCGTCGCGACCTATTCCATCGACCCGGTCAGCAACGACCCCGGCGACCCGGTGCAAACGGCCACGCCCGCCGAATTGATGGTGACGGACAACGGGGTGAGTGGCACGTACCCGCTCAGCAGTGAGCAAGTGCCCCAGACCGGTTATTTGTTGACGCACGGCTCCGCCGATCCGCAAACCGTTTCGTTCACGCTCTACGAGGGGAGCACGCTGTTGGGGAACGGCTATTTCGACTCCGCCGGCGGATTTCACTTCATCCCGAACGGCACGCCCCCCAACGCGCCCACCGGCGGAAGCCTCGGCACCAATATCGTTGGGGACGGCATCTTGAAGCTCGACTGGCCGCAACTCCCACCGACCACCACGGCCAATGTGACCTATGCCGCCGTCGGAAACCGGGTGATGGACTTCAATCTGAGCAATTCGGCGCCCAACGGAGTCTTCGGAAAGTACGAGATCCAGTTGATCAGCACGTCGCAGCTCGCGGCCAACGATGTGCCGGCGTTTTCGGAGGCGGACCAGTTCGAGACGCCGACGGTCTCGTTCGTGCCGGGCACGGTGGCCCTGACGAGCGGCGGCGCCCTTACGGGAACGCTGGATGCCACCGCCTATACGTACGCCGCGCAGAATACCAGCGACACGACCACCACCGTTTCGCTCTACGCGAGCGACAACCCGCTGCTCCCCGGCAACCTGCTGGCCACCTACGACTACAGCAGCTTGACGAGCAACGGAAGCAATGTCCGCGTGCTCGACTTCTCGTTGCCGGGCTTCGCGAACTTGGCCGCCGGCGGCTACGAAATCTACGCCGTCATCAACGACGGAGTGAACCCGACCCAGACCTCGGCCATGGTCGGTCCCTTCACGGAAACCAACCCCACGCCGGCACTCTCCGGCCCGGCTTTTCTCGCGCTGTCGCCGAGCGGGACCGCCGAACAGGGCGTGTTCAGCGCGGCCGACCACACCGCCTTGGGCATCAGCACCAATTTCAGCTACGCCGTGACGGTCGATCTGAAGGTCAACGGCGGCGGCGGCCTCGCACTGGCCGGCGGCGCCCCGGCCACGGAAATCACGCGGACGTACCCGTCCGCCGCCGCCGCGGTCGCCGCCCTCGACGGCCTGACGTTCATCTCCGACGGTACCTTCACCGGCGCGGCCACGCTGACCTTCACCGTCACGACCAACGTCAACGGCACCGTGTACGATGCCGTTGAAACCATCCCCCTCTTGACTCCCAACACGCACCTGGTGGTCTCCCAGGCGGCGGATTCGACCATCCCCGCCGACCCCAGCCAGCACACCCTGACCATCACGGTCACGAACCCAGGTGGTCCCGACGGGCGGGACGGCACGAACGTGCAGGTGCTGGACCAGCTCTCGCCGGGGCTGACCGTCCTCTCGTCGAGCGCCTCGCTGGGAAGCTACGACGCGACCACCGGGGTGTGGACGGTTGGCAACCTGCCCATTACGGGCGCTAACACGGCGACCCTGACTCTGACGCTCCAGGCGGACGCAAGCGCGCAGGGCAAGTTGCTGACGAGCACGGCCCAGGCCACGAGCGCCCTTTTCAATTACCCGGCCTCCGATGCCCAAAGCGTCACGCCGATTCACCGGCCGCACCCGATCACCATCACCGTCAGTAACCTCAACGACAGCGGCGTCGGCTCGCTGCGCGGCGCTTTGGCCGGGGCCGAGAACGGAGACACCATCCAGTTCAGTCCCAACCTCAGCGGCGGCGTCATCAATCTGACGTCGGGCGAACTGCTGATCAATCAGGATCTGACCCTGATCGGTCCGACCACGTCGACGGGCGCTCCGGGCATCGAGATCAGCGGCAACCATGCCAGCCGCGTGTTCGACGTCGACGGAGGCGCCACGGGGGTCAACGTGACGCTGGAAAACCTGGCCATCGAGAACGGGCTGGCCAACGGTCTGGCCGCGAACGTGCCCGGCGCCGGCGGCGGCCTGCTCATCAACGACGCGGGCGGCAGCCTCACGCTGAGCAATCTGCTCGTCAGCGGCAACGTCGCCCAGGCGGCGCCGGGGGCCAACGCTTTGGGCGGCGGCGTGGCGTTCGTCGGCGGCATCGCCACCTTCAGTGACGGCGCCATCGTCAATAACTTGGCCAGTGGCGGTTCCGGTAGCCAGGCCGGCAATTCCGGCCTGGGCGGCGCCGTGTACGTGGCCGCCGGCAACGTCACCCTCTTCACCGACACCATTGCCGGCAACCAGGCCAAGGGCGGCAGCGGCGGGCAGGGAGGCGGCGTCTACGCCGCGGGCGGCAGCCTCACCCTCAGCGACGATACGCTGGCCGGCAACGCGGCCACGGTCGGCGGCGACGCCTACCAGGCTGCTCCCGCTTTCGTGGAGGCTCGCAATTCCGTGTTCGCCAACGTGGGCGCCACCTCCACCGCCCCCGATTTCCATGGGGTCGTCGGCTTCAGCGACCACAACCTGATCGACAACACGTCGGGCGGCACCGGCTTCAGCGCGACTTCCGGCGACCAGCTCAATGTCAGTGCCGACCTGGCGCCCCTGGGCAACTACGGCGGTGCCACCCCGACCATGCCGCCGCTGCCCGGTAGCCCGGCCATCAACGCCGGAGACAGCGGCGTGCGGACGCCGCAAACCATTCCCGGACTGGCCGACTGGTGGCGCGCAGAGGGTAACGCCCTGGACAGCGCCGGCACCAGCAACGGCACCCTGGTCGGCGGCGTCAGCTATGCCCCGGGCGCGGTCGGCCAGGCATTCAACTTCAACGGCCAAGGCAGCTACGTCGATCTCGGCACCGGACCCGACATTGTCGGCACCGGCGCCTTCGCCGTGACCGCCTGGGTCAAGACCACCGCGACCGGCCCCCAGGTCGTCGTCAACCAGCGCGACCCGAACAACTTCAACGGCGAGTACGGACTGAACATCGTCAACGGCAAGGTCAACTGGAACACCTTCGGCGACAACCAGTACGGCTTCAACCTCACCTCCAATGCCTCGGTCAACGACGGCAACTGGCACCTGATCGTGGCCCAGCGCCTGTCCAATGGGACCGGCCAGATTTACATCGACGGGGCGCTCGACACATCGCAAGCGGACTTCGCCGTACCCCTGGCCAGCGGCTTCCACGTGTACATCGGCGAGGACGTCCGCGACGCCGTGGACGTCGGCCCCGGCGCCGGCGCCAACTTCGTCGGCCAGATCGACGAGGTGCAAATCTATACCAGCGCGTTGACGCCGGCCCAGATCAGCACGCTGGCTGGCCCGTCGCCGGTCGTCGCCGAGGCCGGGCCCTTGTCCATCCCCGGCCTGGTCAGTCTGTTCGAGGGCGAAGGCGACACGCAAGACAGCGCGGGCGCCAACTCCGGCACGGCAAGCGGCGGCGTGACCTATGGCCCCGGCGTCGTCGGCCAGGCATTCCAGCTCAACGGCATCGATGGTCAAATCAACGTCGCCGACAACCCCACGCTCGACACGCCCGCCTTCAGCATCGGCGGCTGGTTCAACGTGGCGCAGGCGCCGGCGGCCGGCTCGGAGTATTTCCTGGCCAGCAAGTACGACGGCGCCTACCACGGCTGGATCCTGCGGCTGAACAGCGGCCTGGTGCCGACCTTGTCGCTGCTGTCCTCGCCCAGCGGCAACGTCAACGCCGTTTCGTCGCAAGCCCTGTCGCTGAACACCTGGTACTACTTGTCGGCCACGTTCGACGGCACGACCGCCGCCCTCTTCATCAACGGCGTGGAGGTCGGCGGCACGACGCTGCCGGGCGGTTATGCCCCCAGCGCCACGCCGCTGGTGCTCGGCGCCGCGAGCTGGTTCAACGGCGGGCACTTCGACGGCGCGATCGACGAGTTTTCGTACTTCAACCGCGTTCTGACCTCGGCCGAGCTGCGCAGCCTGCCCATCGCCGGCGGCGCCGGGTCGCTGCTGGAAACGACTGCCGGGCTGTCGGACGTGTACCACGGCCAGGGCAACGCCCTAGACGGCGGCCCAGGCGGCAACAACGGCACGCTCCATGGCGGCGTCAGCTACGCAGCGGGCGTAGTCGGCCAGGCATTCAACTTCAACGGCCAAGGCAGCTACGTGGACCTGGGCACCGGCGCCGACGTCACGGGCACCGGCGCCTTCGCCGTGGCCGCCTGGATCAAGACCACCGCGACCGGCGCCGAGGTCGTCCTCAACCAGCGCGACCCGGCCAACTACAACGGCGAGTATGCGCTCAACATCATCAGCGGCAAAGTCAACTGGTACACCTTCGGCGACAACCAGTTCGGCTTCAACTTCACCTCGAATGCCTCGGTCAACGACGGCAACTGGCACCTGATCGTGGCCCAGCGACTGGCCGACGGGACCGGCCAAATCTACATCGACGGGGCGCTGGACAGCTCGCAAGCGGCCGCGCCGGTGCCGCTGGGCGGCGGCTTCCACGTCTACATCGGCGAGGACGTCCGCGACGCCGTGGACGTCGGCCCCAGCGCCGCCTTCAATTTCGTCGGTCAGATCGACGAAGTGCAAATCTATGACCTCGCCATGACGCCCGCCATGATCGGGGCGCTGTTTTCCAACCCCGGCGCCCAGGCCATCGCGACCACCGACCAGATCGGAAACCCGCGCCAGGTGGGCGCGGCCCTGGACCTGGGCGCGGTCAACGTCGAATACGCCCTGGCGATCAGCGGCGCCGCGCCTGCCGCCGTCGCCGCCAACAACCTGGTCACCTACACCTTCACCGTCACCAACACGGGTTCCGTCCCCGTCGCCGGCGCTGTTCTGACCGACGTTCTGCCTTCAACCCTGACCTTCCAATCGCTGACCGCCCCGGCAGGCTGGACGGTTAGCACGCCGCCGGTGGGACAAGCCGGCACCGTCACCGTCACGGACACGGCCAACCTGGCCCCAGGCGCCTCGGCCACCATCACCCTGGTCGCGCAGGCAAGCGTCACCAGCGAAGGGACCGTCATCAGCAACACCGCTTCGGTCGGGCCTTCCAGCGGCCCTTCCAGCTTTGCCCCGGTCACCAGCGATGATAGCGTGACGCTTTTGACCACGGTGCCCGCCATGGCTCCGGCCGGCGTCGATATCCACGGCCAGCCGAGCAACACCGTGATCGGCCAGCCGATCAGCCCGGCGGTGCTCGTGGCCGTGGTGGACGCCAACGGCGATACCATCACCACCAACGACACTCAGCTCGTCACACTCTCGATCTTCGAAGGGCCCAAGGGCGCCGAGCTGGGGGGCGCGACGACGGTCCAGGCCGTCAACGGCATCGCCGCGTTCAGCGACCTGCGCCTGAACATGGCCGGCACTTACATCCTGGAGGCCACCGGCGGCAACCTGACGCCCGACTTCTCCAACCCGTTCACCGTGACGCCCGCCCCCTTGGGCGCGGCCCCCATTGCCAATCCCGCCACGTTCGTGCTTGGCCCGGGCGGCGCCGTCAGCGGCTCCGGCGCGACGAGCGTTCTGGCAAACGATGTCTCCGCCGATGGGCAGCCACAGAATCTCGTGGCGACCCTCGTCTCCACCACGACCCACGGCAGCCTGACGCTCAACCCCGACGGCACCTTCACCTACGTGCCCGGCCCGACGTTCCAGGGCATCGACCGCTTCACCTACCAGGTGAGCGAAGGCTCCGCGGGCGGCGCTGGTGGAGCCGGCGGCCTCGCTGGCAATGGCGGCGCGGGTGGCACTGGCCTCTTCAACGCGGGCGGCGCTGGCGGCCTCGCTGGCAATGGCGGCGCTGGCCTCATTGGCAATGGCGGCGCGGGCGGCACTGGTGGCGCTGGAGGCGCGGGGGCCGCGGTTGGCAATACGGTCTCCGTGACCCTGCTTTCGTACAATGCGAGCCTGGTCGACAAGCTCTACCAGCAGGTGCTGCACCGCCCCGCGGAAGACGCGGGCTTGGTAGCCTGGACCGCCGAGCTCGATCGAGGAACATCGCTCGACGTGGTGGCGCAACGCATCTTCAACAGCCCCGAGCGGCTGAATCCGTTGGTCAACCAGTTTTACGAGCAGTACCTTGGCCGGCCGGCCGAGCCCGCCGGGCTTGCCGCTTGGGTGGGCGTCTGGCAGCAAACGGGCGACCCCGCAAGCTTGGAGGCCGACATCCTCGCCTCACCCGAGTTCTACAACGACGCCGGCGACACGGTCGATGGCTTCGTGCGGTCCCTTTATGAACGGGTGCTCACGCGTCAGCCCGACGCAGGCGGATTGACGGCTTGGGACGCGGCCTTGAATTCGGGCCAGGTGACGAGGCAGCAGGTCGCGGCCGGCTTCCTCAACAGCCCTGAGTTGCACGGCGACCTGGTCGACTATCTGTTCGGCGAGTATTTCGGCAACCAGAACTCAACGCCGGCCCAGGCCCAGCCGTACGTGACCGACTTGAACGACGGCCAGACGCGGACGCAAGTCGAGCTGGACATCATCAATTCGCCGGAGTACCTCGACGCGCCGCCCGAACCGGCGGCGGGCACGCTGGGCATTGCCCTGTACCCACACTAACACTAAATGACCTTGCACGATCTTGGGAATGCGCCCGACCTCCTGGGCCAGTCGCTTCGATCACCGTGTGATGGCCGAGGCCCAAATTCATCGACGAACACTACTTGATGGAGACCGCGACGATGTTACGACGTCTTTGCCTCCTGGATCATCTGTTCCAGCTCTTGCTGAACTTCGTCAGTCAGCATTTGCGCGCTCCACCGACGGACATAGCCGAGATCCAACTTCGCGGACTGTACGCGTAGGATGCCGCGGACGTCGAGCAGGTCCTTCTGGCGATGAAACGACATTTTCAAGAGCAGAAGGTCTTCAGCGGTCGTCATTTTGACCGACCGGGCGCCCAACGGCATGTCGACGGCTCGCCGCAGAATCTCGGTTTGCAACGGGACGCACGGAACGAAAACCTGTACCCGCAAACCACCGAAGTAAACATCAAAAAACTTGTCGCGTTGCTCTTGCGTCCGAATCGCGGCGACTGAGAGTGGTTCTTCATCTCCGCTCTCATTGCGGAGCTTGAATCCGAAGCGGGTGAGCTCATCAACCAGCGCTTGGTAACGCAAAGCGGGCACGTGAACCAGGCAATCGACATCTTGCGTCGTGCGGACGATTCCCCAATACGTGTTGGCCATCGCGCCGCCCAAGGCGTACGGTAGCCCAACGCGCTCACAGGCGTCGACCAGCCGTTCGGCGGCGACAAGCAGACGTTCCATCATAACTTTGGCATGGCCTCGGGGCGGAGGTTGCTCCACCATGGGTGGGGCGAGCGATGAATCTCGTCATAAATGCGCATCCGCCGGTCGCGTTCCTCCGGCGCAAGGCTGGCCCAAATGGCGTCGACGGTGGCAAGCAAGTCTCGGAACATCGCCGCCCGTTCGTGCGGCGATTTGCCTTCGCTGCCGCGTGCATCGGCGATGATCGAGGCCGACTCGTCGGCGTGCCCGAACGGCGACTCGTTCATGATTCGTTCCTTGCTTGGTCCATCAACTCATTGTAACCCTGCCTAGGCGGGCCGGCCAACGTCAAACAGCTTGCAATCGGCCCCGCCCCCACTTACTGTTGCATTGGGCGAACCCGCTGAAAAGAGAAATCTCCTTATGGCCAGCATCTCCGGACTTGGCCCGTTGCGCCATCTGCGCGCCGAGCCGAACCAGTACATTTTGCACTACAAAAATGGCCGGCTGGCGCGGCGCGGGCCGGGTCTGGCCTATTGGTTCAACCCCCTTTCCGCCGCCGTCGCCCAATTGCCCGTCGAAGATTGCGAGGCCACGTTCCTCTTGCAAGAGCGTTCGAGCGATTTTCAGGAGGTTACGGTGCAATGCACGCTCACTTACCGCGTGGCCGACCCCGAACGAGCGGCCGCGCGGGTGAACTTTGCGATCTCGATGTCCAGCGGCCATTGGGCTGAACAGCCACTCGAACGCTTGACAAGCCTCTGGAGCCAGCGCGCCTTGCAGCCGGCTCGCAGCTACGTGACGAGCACGCCGCTGGCCGACGCGCTGCGGACCGGCGCCGATGCAATCTGCGGCAAGATTATCGAGACGCTCAACGCCGACGCCGAGATCACGGCGATGGGCCTTACGCTCGTCACGGTGCTGGTCAACCGCGTCTCACCCAGTGCCGACCTTGAAAAGGCCCTACAAACGCCGACCCGTGAGGCGATCCAACAGAAAGCCGACGAGGCCTCGTTCCAACGGCGAGCACTGGCGGTCGAGAAGGAGCGGGCGATCAAGGAAAATGAGCTGGCGACCGATATCGAGCTGGCCAAACGTCAGGAGCAGCTCATCGCCCAACAAGGCGCGAACCGCCTGCTCGAGGTGCGCCAGGCGGCCGACGCCGAAAGGAACCGCACGCAAGCCGAAGCGGAAAGGCGCACGGTCGAAGCTGAGGGGCTGGCGCGCGACGCGCGGATCGCCGCCGGCGCCAAGGTCGACGCCCGCCGGATGATGGCCGACGCCCGTCTCGCCGCCCAGGCCCAGAAGCTGGCCATTTGGCGCGAGGCGCCGCGGCACGTGTTGATGGGCCTGGCCATGCAGGAGTTCGCCGGCAAGGTGAGCGGGATCAACCATCTCAACCTCGCGCCCGACCTCCTGGGCCAATCGCTGCAACAGTTCCTGCGCGATCAGGCAGATCAGTGATGCGCCCCCAACGCTCGCGAGTCGTGCTGGTCACCCGCAAGACCCCGCTTGAGCTGTTGATCGAACGCTACGGCACGTTGGGCCAGGCGGCGTTCGACATCCGCAGCCGCGGGCAGGATCTGGGCCGGCAGGAGGAAATCCAAGAGCGGTTCCAGGACGGCCTGAATACCGTCATCGAGGCGATCCCGCCCGACCGCCATCGAGCGAGAGTCGACCGCGACGCGCTCGACCGCTTCCTGTTCGCTCCCGACGACCTGGTGGTGATGATCGGTCAGGACGGCCTGGTGCCCAACACTGCCAAGTACCTTCAAGGACAGCTCGCCATCGGCGTCAACCCCGATCCGGCGCACTACGACGGCATCCTTTGCCCGCACCCGCCCTCGGCGGCAAGCGAGCTGTTCGCCTGGGCCGAAACGAGGCACACTCCGGGCTACCGAGTCGAGCGCCGTGTGATGGCCGAGGCGCAGCGCGAGGACGGCCAGAAGCTGTTGGCCCTCAACGAGGTGTTCATAGGCCACCGCAGCCACCAATCGGCCCGCTACCGCATCCGGCTCGGGCAGCGCGAGGAGCGGCAGAGCTCGTCGGGGGTGATCGTTTCGACGGGCACGGGGAGCACGGGCTGGGCCCGATCGATCAGCTTGCAGCGTGAGCTCGACGCCTCGCCGCCCGGCGTCGAGGAGCGGCGATTAGCCTGCTTCGTCCGCGAGCCGTGGCCCTCGGTGGCGACTGGCACGGAGCTCAACTTCGAGTCGATCGGTCCCAAGGATCGACTGGTGATCGTCTCGGAAATGGGGGAGGGAGGCGTCGTGTTCGCCGACGGCATCGAGAGCGACCGGATCGAATTCCTCGACGGCCAGACGCTCGAGGTGCGAATCGCGTCACAGGCGTTGAACCTCGTAATGCCGGCGGGCAAGGCACCGTAGATCCTACTCGTTCCCACGCTCCGCCGACCCGCTGCGCAGGTGCCCCGAACGGCTCCGCGGACGCTCCGCGTCCCCATTCGTAGCCGCGCTCGGTCGTCGCGGGGCCGGCCAGCGGCCGAAGATGTGTTCGGGATACCCACGCGGAGCGCGGGAACAAGGCGCGTTTCACCGTCAGAATCCTACCCTATTCTCAATTTGCAATCCGAAACCCATCGGCTGCACTTGATGAGATCGCCTGGTTTCTGTAGCTTTCCTCTCCCTACAGGACGGAAAGGACGGCCAAGGATGGCATTCGACGACGGGGTGCTTTTCGACCAGACGTTCTTGGACAATCTGAGGCACTGGATTGGCACCCACCATACGATCTACCCTTCATTGCCACCGCAGGGGATCTATTTCGAGTCACTGGTCGAGAGAGCGTTCCTTCGCTCCGGTTGGCCACGCGAGGAAGTGGTTCTTGAACACCCGAATAGCCCTAAGGCGGATATTCGAGTCGGTTCAACGAGGCTTTCGCTTAAGACCGAGACAGGGCGAATCACTCGCCGAGATCGCATCAGCATAACCAAGCTTTGCACCACCGAGCGTGGGGAATGGTCTTCGGCGGCCCTGATTAAACACGCAATGAGCCACCTAACACGGTACGAGGGCATCTTGATGTTGCGGGCGGTATGGGCCGGCGACGCAATTCATTACCAACTTGTGGACGTACCGATAAGGCTGTTGGAGAAATTGGCAACCGGTGAGGCGAAGCCGGTCGGCAGGCGCGAGGGGCGGCGCAGCCTCGCGTTCGACGTGATTGAGGAGGACGAAGTTCTCTTCCACGTTCATTTCGATGGCGCCGACGGGAAGTGCCAAGTCCGCGGGCTGCGCGTCGATCGGTGCATCATGCTGATGGATTGGAAGCCGAAAATCGGCGATTAGCCCTCGCACTTGGTCGATTTGCGGAGCACGATCCAATAGCAGTGCTGCCGTCTTGCGTGGTGCGCCTTTTTCCATCGCGGGTCGGTGATCGGCCCCTTGCGGATCTTGACGATGCAATCGCAAGGCGTGAAACCGACCTTCACCGCCGCGTTGATGAATTCAACATGCGCCCACTGAAAACGGTGGCCATGAACGTAGTCGGCGATTTTGCAAAACAAGACTCCGTTCTTACGCAGGACGCGGAAAGCCTCCTTCAAAAACGGTGGAAACGTGTGGGACAGGTTGTAGCCCTTCTCCGCCGGAGACTTGACGATTAGCCCGAAACGATCGTTGAAGTCCTTTGAGCGGTCACTTCCTTGATTCGGTATGTGCGGCGGGTCGTAGACGATCACGTCAAACGACTCGTCGCCGCACGGCATGTCGCCGTTGTCGGCAAGAATGTCCGGCTTGCACGCCGGGTTAATGTCCATGCCCGTAATTCGGCGCCGGCTTCCACGCCAGAAACGCCCCTCATTGACCGTTGCGTCAAGAATGTCCTGGGGCTCGTTCTTGGGATAGAACGACAGCATCCGCTCGAGCAACTCGGCGTCGTCGCCGGACCAAATCGAAGGAAGTGGTTCGTACGTCGCCGACTTGGCAACCGACGACTGATCATCTTCGGCATCGAAGAGCAATCGCTTGCTCCCATTGGCCTTGTGTTTCTTGGGCATCGCAATTCCCGTCGATCTGGGGTTTCTGGCAACCGTGCTTCAATTGGCCATGATTCGCCGCCATTCTACTAATGGGCGCTTGTTCATGCAAGCCCTCGCTCGTTGGAATCGTGGCCTGGGATGAAGCCGATCGCTTGCAAGGGGCCGCGCGACGGTTCACAATGAGCAAGCGGTTGAACCGCAACGACCGTTTGATCCTCGAACATCACTTGATGGAGAACGCCACCATGTTGCGACGCCTTTGCCTGATTTTCGCCGCGCTCCTGTTGACTTTGGCCGCCTTGGCCCAGGCGGCCGACAGCGACACTCCCGCCTACACCGACGCCAAGCAAGCCGGTCCCGACTTCGCCGCGCAGGGCGAGTACACGGGCGAAATCAAGACCGACGAGGGCCAAAAGAAATTCGGACTGCAATTGATCGCCCTGGGTAAGGGGAAATTTCGCGCGGTTGTCTTCTTTGGCGGGCTACCCGGCGACGGCTGGGAGAAAGGCCAGGAGAAGAAGACGCACGACGGCGAGGTCAAGGACGGCGTCGTGGTGATCCCAGGCGACAATGGCCACATCGGAAAAATCAAGGACGGCGTATTGACCGTCACCGATTCGGGCGGGAACAAGCTGGGCGAACTCAAGAAGGTCGAACGCAAAAGCTCGACGCTCGGCGCCAAGCCGCCCGCCGGGTCGGTCGTGCTTTTCGACGGCAAGAACGCCGATGCCTTCGAAGGAGGCAAAACCACTCCCGACGGCCTGTTGGAGGCGGGTACGAAGAGCAAGCAGTCGTTCGGCAGCTTTCGGATGCACCTGGAGTTCCGCACCCCGTTCATGCCCACGGCCTCGGGCCAGGGCCGTGGCAACAGCGGCGTTTTCATCCACGATTGCTACGAGTTCCAGGTGCTCGACTCGTTCGGGCTGGAAGGAGAGAACAATGAGTGCGGCGGGCTCTACTCGATCAAGGAGCCGCGGCTGAACATGTGCTTTCCGCCGCTGTCGTGGCAGACCTACGACTTCGACTTCACGGCCCCGAAATTCGACTCGGCCGGCAAAAAAGTGGCGAACGCGCGCGTGACTTTGCTGCACAATGGCGTAGCGATTTACCAGGATTTCGAACTGCCCCAATTGACGCCCGGAGGGCGCGACAAGGAAGGCGCGACCGGACCCCTGCAATTGCAGAACCACGGCAACCCGGTGCATTATCGAAATATCTGGATCGTCGAGCGGAAGTAACGCAAGTATGGACATGAAACAAGAGCAAAACCCTCAAGTTGTGGACCGCCAGGCGCGGATCGCGGAGATCCGGTGTGAGATCGAGGCGGGCACGTATGAAACGCCCGCACGGCTCGAGGCGGCGATCGACTCGTTCCTCTTCCTCGAGTCATCCCCCACGCGGAGCGCCCGGGGTAAGAATTTACGCGCCGGTGCTTCCGGGGTGGAATTCTTGGAGTAGAATACAAGTATCGGGTTGCAGACCACTCCGGCGGATCGGCGGAAAACACGGTCTACTTGAATCCATTTTTCCGCCGAACCCGTCCGGTAATTTTGCCGATGCTAAGAGTGCTTGAGCACTCGAAACAAGCTTTTCGCCTCGTATTCCGTCGGAGGTGCCAAACCCAATAGCGTGGACCCGGATCAATAAAACGGCTGTGCAAAGCACTACCCGATCCGCGTTCTTCTCGCAGCGACTCCACCGTCGCAATCGGCGAAAGGTTTGATCCATCGGGCCGCGGCGATCTCTGCAAGGAATCGCCGCGGCCTTTTTGTTTCCATGGCGCGCCAAGAGTGCCCACGAGGCGACCGCCGCGGGCGCTGGCCAGGCGCCCACGGCCGGTCGGCGCCGGCCCCTCGGTGGTCTCCGCCGCCAAGGAAGCAACGACTCAGCCCGAGTCCGCCCTCGAACCTGAAGGCTGGAGAACGGTCGGGACCGCGCTAGCCGGCAAGTCTCTCCCACTCGCCAGCCACACCCTGTTCATCGGACGTCGCAAGGTCCGGTCTCGCCAGAAAGGCCGACTAATCCGGAAATGCCTGCCAAGACCGTGCAGCCTGGCGCGAATTTGGCGGTTGTCATGGCGTGCGCGGCATTGCGACGCTCATTCCCCTTCCGGCGCGTCGCCTGCGGCGACGAAACGGTAGCCGGCGCCGCGGACGCTCAATAAGTGCTGGGGCGTGGCCGGATCGACCTCGAAGTACTTTCGCAGCCGCATCACGAAGTTGTCGACGGTCCGCGTTGTCTCGATGTTTGGTTGCCGCCAGACGTGTTCCAAAAGCTCCTCGCGGCTGATCACGCGTCCTTCGTTTTCGATGAAGTACCGCAACAGGCTCATCTCGAGCGGTGTCAGCCGGACTTCCTCGCCGGCAACCGTCACCTCGTAGGTGTCGAAATTGACCTTTGCCCGGCCGAACTCGAAAGTGTCGCCCGAAAGTTTTCCGCTCGCTGACGGCGCACCTCTCAACCGCCTGCTGAGCAGGCTACGGACCATCGCCAGCAGTTCGTCGAGCTCGAACGGCTTTTGCAGGTATTGGTCGGCTCCCACGTCGTAGCCGCGTATGCGGTCGTCAGCCAGCGTGCGGGCACTCAGGATCAGCACGGGCACCGGGTTCTCGGCCTGGCGCAGCGCCTTGCAGACGGCATAGCCGCTCATGCCGGGGAGCATCAGGTCCAGAATCACCAGGTCGATCGTTTCGGGCGATTGTTCGAGCAATTTCAACGCGGTCGGGCCATCGCCGGCCACGCTCGCCTGATATCCCTCGGCTTCGAGGTTGTATTTGATGCCGATGGCCAGGTGTCCCTCGTCCTCGACCACCAGGATGTGCTTCGGATCGTCGGCCATGGATTGCAACCTCTCAGGCCTGGCCGGCGACTTCGATGAAGTACCGCAACAGGCTCATCTCGAGGGGTGTCCGCCGGACTTTCTCGCCCGCAACCGTCACCTCGTTGGTGGCGGCCGGGCCGGCGACGACCGCCCGCGGCGGTACGGCGCTCGGTCGGGGCGCGTGCCCGGGCAGCTCGACCTCGAATACCGTACCCGGTTGCGAACCGCGACCACGCACCATGATCTTGCCCCTCATCCGCATGACCAGCGTCCGCACGATGAACAGCCCCAGGCCGGTCCCGGTTTGGACGCGTTCCAGCTCGTTGCCCAGCCGCACGAAGCGGCCGAATATCTTGCGCCGCAGCTTTGCGGGAATGCCAGGCCCGTTGTCGCTGACGCGCGTGACCACCGTCCCGCGGCCGTTCGCCCACGATTCGACGCTGACCTTGGCCTTCGGACCCGAGTACTTGACGGCGTTGTCGATCAGGTTGCGGAACACCATTTCGATGTCGATCGGCCGGCCACGGAGTACCGTTGGCGCAACGTCGAGCAACACCGTGTCGGAGGGGACGCCGTAACGCTGGCAGACGGTCTGCGCGCAGCTCTCCAGGATCGGGGCTAACTCGAGGTCGAGCAGTTCGTCGTCGAGCGGCACCTGGTCGAGACGGGCGGCGTCGAGCATGTGGTTGATCAGCATGTCGAGGCGGTCGAGGTCGGTGAGCATGAATCGGTAAAAATCGGCCTGCTGCGCCTCGGGCACGTTGCGTCGGCTGAGCGTTTGCAAATAGAGTTTGAGCGAGGCGATCGGGCTCTTCAGCTCGTGCGTCACGCTGTCGATGAAATTCGACTGCCGCTGGTTGAGACTGATCTGCGTTACCGCGATCGTCAGGTAGAGCACCACTCCCACTAGCACCAAAACCAGGAAGATGGTACCCACCGTCAACAGGGGCCAGGTGCGCTCCTGGACCGACAGTACCACCCAACCGATCATCAACGCGACCAGCAGCACGATCATGACCACGCCGAGCGTGATCGGCCAACCTAACGATCTGCGTCGCGACATGGATCGGCTCTCGACTGCGCGTGGTCCCTGGAATTGAGCCTATCCGCGGTTGGGACGGCGAGTCAAGCGGCCGTGGCACCCGTTCAGGGTTCAGGTTTGTGCTTCACTCCTGACTCCTGACGACTGAATCCTTCGTTTCCACCGCGTACAGGTGCTTCTCCGCCCGCAGGTAGATCCGCCCCTCACTGATAGCGGGCGAAGCGAAGCAGGCCTCACCAAGATCGTTGACGGCCACTTCGTCGAAGGTCGGGCCCGGTTTGACCAGCGTGGCAACTCCCTCGTCGGAAAGGAAGTAGGCCAGCCCGCCGGCCGAGACCAGGCTGGCGCTAAAGTGTGGGCCGATTCGCTGGCGCCACGTGCGATGCCCGGTGACCGCCTCGAAGCAACTGGCGATGCCGTCGTCGGAGACGACCAGGAAATGCTCGCCTACCGCGATGGGTGACGGAACGTAGGAACAAGCCTCCTTGGTGCGCCAGGCGACGTGCGTGTCGGTGACGTTGCCGTAGCCGTCGGGCCGGATGGCCAGCATGTGGTGCTCGGGAAAGCCGGCCGTCATGAACAGCAGTTCGCCGTTGTAGACCATCGACGCTACGAACTGCTCGGTCGGTCCGTCGATGATCCAGTGCCGCGATCCGTTGCGCGGGTCGTAACTGGCCACCGACATCGAACCGGAGAGGATCATCTGCCAGCGGCCGTCGATATTGCGGATGATCGGGGTCGAATAGCTGCGGGTCTTGTTCTCCCGGGGAACGACCCAAACGGTCTTTCCGCTTTCGCGATCGAGGGCCAGCAAGTAGGCATCGCCGTCGTGGTCGCCGTTGACGATCAACTTGTCCTCGAACAGTACGGGGCAACTGCAGTACCCGTGGACGCTGGAGAACGGTCCGGGGCGTACCAGCCATTGCCGACGCCCTTCGAAATCGTAGGCGGCCACGGCCATCCGCGCGCCGGCGGCCTCGCCTGGAACCGCCCCTTCGAGAAACGTGACGTAAACCAGCTTGCCGTCGGTTGCCGGCGTACTGGATGCATAGCTATTGAGCGTGTGTTTCTTCTCCAAGGGCGACTTGAGCACCGACGTCTGCCAGCGCGTCTCGCCGCTATCGCGGTCGAGGCACATCAGCACTCGATCGTGCTCTTCTTCCAGGCAGGTGACCAGGAAGACGCAGTCGCCCCAGACGACGGGCGAGGCATGTCCCTTGCCGGGAATCTCCACCTTCCAGACGACGTTTTCGCCTTTGGCGCCGTCCCAATGGGTCGGAATGCCGGTTTCCTCGCTGGTGCCGTCGCCACGCGGACCGCGCCAGCCGGGCCAGTTTTCGGCCCTGGCGATCGACGCGCTAAAAACATTCAAGCAGACGAGCGACAAAGACACAACGGCGACGGACGAGGCTTGACGACGTCGTGCGAATGAGGATGGACGGATCATGGGGAGGGAATTCGCGGAGGGAGGGCGGGGAGGAACGTAGGGCACGCGGTATCGTGGGGCAGGTTTCCAACCTGCCATACACGTCGCTATGGCAGGTTGGAAACCTGCCCCACGGGGTCTGCCCTAGCCACCGTGAGAATCTCATTC
>DATLQY010000747.1:0-3892 GCA_035534975.1 Pirellulales bacterium | reverse complement strand
GCCATGTTGTCGCCGGCTTCGAATGTGAGCGGCGCGCCGGGCAAACAAAACTCGCTCGGAAATGCGACCGCCGCGGGCAGACAACTCAGTTGAATCGCTCCTGGGCGATCATTCGGCCAAATGTCGGGCGCGAATGCGCCTAACTCTTGATGTGGGATCATGTTCGATTTCTCCAGCCAGTGTTCGACCGGGCCGCCGGCGTGACGAAATCCTCACCGGCAATGTGTCTCTCCCATATACAAATTGAGAATTGAGCGAGAATCCGGACATTGGGGTCATGAAATGGTAGGAAATGGCAGAAATACTTTGTTTTGCCTCAACCGGAAGGGGGGCATTCTCGCCGACGGCACTGAGAACGGCGTTCCGCCGCCGAGACGGCGGGGAACGTGGGCGGAGCCCGTTGCATGTTCGTCTTGAAGACGAGCCAACGGGGGGCGCCTCGCGGCGGCACGGCCCTACTTGCGGTGCGGCGACAGCTATTAGGCCGACAGCGGCAGGCGTCTGGAGGTTACGCCCGCGATTTCACGGCCGCCGCCCGAAAGGACTTCCCAAGGGCGCGCGGCAAAAGTCGGCGGCGCTCGGCAGCCACGGGGTCAGCTCGCACCCTTGGCGGAAAGTGGAATTCCCATCTCGCGCATTAGCAATTGCATGTCGTCCCAGACCTCGCGCTTGGCGGCTGGGTTGCGCAGCAGGTACGCCGGATGGTACGTGCAAAGCACGCGGCTGCCGCGGTACTCGAAGAATTTGCCCCGTAGCCTGCCGATCGGCACGTCGGTTTCAAGCAAGGATTGTGCCGCCGTCGCGCCCAGGCAACAGATGTACTCGGGCCGGATACAATCGAGCTGCCGCTCGAGAAAGCCGCGGCAATTGGTCCTTTCGTCGGGATGGGGGGGACGATTGCCGGGCGGACGGCACTTGATCGTGTTGAGGATGTACACTTGCTCGCGGCGGAGCGTGCAGGCCTCGATGATTTTGTCGAGCAATTGGCCGGCCTTGCCCACGAACGGCTCGCCCTGCTGGTCTTCGTCGGCTCCCGGGGCCTCACCCATGAAGCACAGCCGTGCGTGCGGGTCGCCGACCCCGAACACGGTTTGTTTTCGGGTCGTCGCCAGTTCTTGGCACCGCGTGCAGGCCGCCACCTCGAGGCGAATCACGGCCAAGGCGGCGACGGGGTCGATTGCGGAATTCGGATTGCGGACCGCGGATTGGTTCGATGCCGCCGGGCGCGGTGCGGAATCGATTTCGGATTGCGTATCGCGGTTCGCGGATTGATTCGGTGCCGCCGCGGCGGGTACGCCGAATCGTCGTTTGGGCTTGGGAAGCTGACCGACGCCGGCCCGCTGGAGGCCCTCCAAACCTTGCAGCACGATCCGCCTGGCGTCCTGGGCCGTGATCTCGTCGGGCACAAAGACTCCTTTCATCTTTCGTCAAACCGTCCAGGGTCGGGACCACACCAGCCACCGCCCCGGCTCGCCCCTGGCCTCAGAGCAGAATGCAAAATGCAAAATGAGAAATGCAAGACCGGTCGATGCCGGCCAATTTGCCCGTTTCTCGTTTCGCATTTTGCATTTTGCATTGTCTTCCGCAAGCCCGTACTCCCCGGGACCATGAATAACCCCGGGCCGGGGGGCCGGCCCTGTCGTTCACAGGCCCAATGCACTATCATTCAGGGACCGTCGTCCGCCAACTCCAGAGAGTTTCATGCGCGTTCCCCAGGTTGTGATCGTCGGCCGGCCCAACGTCGGCAAATCGAGCCTTTTCAATTGGCTCGTACACAAACGCGTCGCGATCGTCGACGCCAAGGCCGGAGTGACCCGCGACCGACTGAGCCAATTGATGTGCATCAACGACCGCTATTTCGAGCTGGTCGACACCGGCGGCATGGGTATCGAAGACGAGGACAATCTCACCAGCCACATCGAGCACCAGATCGAGGCCGCCGTCGACTCGGCCGATCTGCTCTTGTTCGTGGTCGATACCCGCGACGGACTGACTCCTTCCGACGAGGGTGTGGCCAAGCGGCTGCGGTACGCGCGGGCGCCGGTCATTTGCGTCGCCAACAAAACCGACACGCCCTCACTCGATGCCAACGCGGACGAGTTCTACCGCCTGGGGCGTGGAAAGCTGATTCGCGTCAGCGCGCGGGAAAACCGCGGCCGTGAGGAACTGCTCGATGAGATCTTCGACCGGCTGCCCGACGGCGACACGCACGCCCCTCTCCCCGAACCGGTGATGAAAGTGGCGATCGTCGGGCGCCGCAACACGGGCAAGAGTACGCTGGTCAACACCTTGGCCCAGGCCGACCGGGTGATCGTCAGCGAGGTGCCCGGCACCACCCGCGACAGCATCGACGTACGCTTCGAGCTCGACGGGCAGTCGTTCATGGCCATCGACACGCCCGGCTTGCGCCGCCGAAAGAGCATTACCACCGACCTCGACTTCTACAGCACGCACCGCGCCGAGCGGAGCATCCGCAGGGCCGACGTGGTGTTCCTGTTCTTCGACCCCTCGGAACGGATCAGCAAGGTCGACAAACAACTTTGCGACTACGTCGCCCAGCAGTTCAAGCCTTGCATCTTCGTCGTCAACAAGTGGGATCTCTACGCCGGCGCCATGCCGACGGAGAAGTGGGTGTCCTACCTGCACGATACCTTCCGCACGATGCTGCACGTGCCGATCGCCTTCATCACCGGCCAAACGGGCAAGAACGTCAAGGCCCTCTTGAACCACGGGCAAATGCTCTTCAAGCAGGCTCGCCAGCGTGTGAGCACCGCCGACTTGAACAAACTGTTAAGGGCCGCGGTGGAACACGCGCCCCCCCCTTTGTACAAGAACCGCGAGCCGAAAATCTACTTCGCCACTCAGGTTGGCGTCGAACCGCCCACCTTGGTGCTGTTTTGCAACAACCCCAGTGCCCTGGACCCGACTTATCGCCGCTACCTGATGAGCCTGTTTCGCGAAAAGCTTCCCTTTGGAGAAGTGCCGATCAAGCTCTATCTCCGCCGCCGCGAGAGCGCCGACTTGAGCGGCGGTCGAGAGCCCGTCCGAGAACTGGATGCTGACGAGGTGAAACCTTGATCGTAGGCGTACCCAAGGAAATCAAGCGCGATGAGTACCGCGTCGCCCTGCTTCCGGTCGGCGTCGAGGAGCTCTCCCGCGCGGGGCACACGGTGCTGGTCGAAATCGGCAGTGGGCTGGGTTCGGGCATTACCGATGACCGCTACGCCGAGCACGGGGCGAAACTGGTGCCTTCCGCCGAGGAGATTTTCGGCAATGCCGAGTTGGTGATCAAGGTCAAGGAGCCGCTGGAGGCCGAATGGCCGCTACTGCGACCGGGCCAGATCGTGTTTACCTATTTCCACTTTGCCGCCGACCGGCAGTTGACTCTCGCGGTGCTTGCCTCCGGGGCGACGGCCGTGGCCTATGAAACCCTGTGCGACGACCAAGGTCGGCTGCCGCTTTTGACGCCCATGAGCGAAGTCGCCGGGCGGATGAGCATTCAAGAAGGGGCCAAGTACTTGGAACGTCCGCAGATGGGACGCGGCATCTTGTTGGGAGGAGTCCCCGGCGTGGCACCCGCCAACATCACGATTCTGGGGGGCGGCGTGGTGGGGGCCAACGCGGCCAAAGTGGCGGCGGGGTTCGGCGCGAACATAGGACTGCTAGATGTGAATATGGACCGGCTCCGTTACCTCGATGACGTGATGCCGCCCAACGTCGATTGCCTTTTCAGCGACCGTCACACGATCCGCGACCAGATCTCGCGGGCCGACCTGGTGATAGGCGCCGTCTTGATCCCCGGTGCCAAAGCGCCGCGGCTGATCGAGGCCGACGATTTGAAGCTGATGCAGCAGGGGAGCGTGATCATCGACGTGGCGATCGACCAAGGAGG
>DATLQY010000746.1:0-7616 GCA_035534975.1 Pirellulales bacterium | reverse complement strand
AGATCCAACTCAGGAAAAATGCCCCGAATTGGAAAAAAAGGGGCGACCTGCGTGGTTGTCGGCCCTGACCAACATCACGTAAGGCTATGGGGCGCGGAAATACGAGTATTTAGCGGTCAATCTTTGGCTGACGGAGGCTCGTTCTTCTCCAACAGCTCCGCCGCCTCGACGCGCAACCGCTCGAGTTGTTCATCCCGCGGGTTGTTTTTCTCGACCCAGGCGACTGTCTGGTCGTACCACTTTCGCGCCGTTTCCCTGCTTCCGATTTTCCAATGCGCCATGGCCAGGAACAACCAGTCGCTGCCGTGCCCGCCGTTGCGAAGCTCCATCGACCTCGTCAATGCCTCGATCGCCAACTTCCAATCGTCCGTGTGGTACTGGGCCGCGCCCAGCGTATTCCAGTTGCCCGCGTCCTCCGGGGCCAGCTCGACGGCCCGCTTGGCGAGCTCGACTGCCCGGCGGGGGTCGCGAAACTTTGGATCGGGAGAGGTGGCCAGCAACCAGGCCAGATTGTTATGATTCACCGCGCTGTCGGGAGCCAACTCGATGGCTTTGGTATAGTCGGCAACCGCCTCGTCGAACTCGTTCAAATTGAAGTGGGCCAAGCCGCGGTTGCTCCAGGCAAGAACGTATTTCGGATCCAGTTCGATGGCTTTGGTATAGTCGGCGATGGCCTCGTCGAGCTGCATCGAATCGTCCTGGGCCACGCCGCGGCGGCACCAGGCGACAGCGTATTTCGGATCCAGTTCGATGGCTTTCGAGCAGTCGGCGATGGCCTTGTCGTATTGGCCCAGTTTGATGTGGACAAAGCTACGGTGGAACCAGCTTGCGGCGAGGTTGGGGTCAAGCTCGATGGCCTTGGAATGGTCGGCAACCGCCTCGTCGAGCTCGTTCGAATGGCAATGGGAATAGCCCCGACCGTTCCAGGCCCCCGCGTCTTTCGGATCCAGCTCGATGACGTGTGAGAAATCCTCGGCCGCGTCCTTGAACCGATAAAGATCAAGTGAAACCAGTCCCTTTTGGGACCATGCCTCTTTGAAATCAGAGGCCAGCTCGACCGCTCGGCCATAGGCGGCCAGCGCCTCGTCGCCGTGCTTCTCGCCGCGCAATAGTTCGCCAAGGTCATAGTGCCGCTGCGCCAGAGCGCGACGGCACTCCGCCGGCTGGTTGGGGTGCTGTTCCAAGAACCTCTCGAGGCCGGCGAGTTCTTGGGTACGTTCGTCGAGATCGGCCTCTCGCGGCAGCGCCGCCAGGTGAATTGCCAGATCGTCCGGCGCCAGTTTGAACGCCCGCCGATAGCATGCCTGGGCCTCATCCTCGCGCTCCAGCGCCGCCCATGCGCGGCCGCGGACCACCCACAGCCGAGGGTCTTCTTCAGGCGGCGCGCCGTCGATCAGCGTCTTGGCCTCGCGGTAGAGCAGTTGGCACGGCATCCAGTCGAGCCACCAGATAGGAATGGATCCCGCGGGAGCGGCAAGCCAGGCCTGGCTCCAGGCGTCGAGCGCCTGTTGGGCCTTCGTCAAGGCTTCCCGTGCGGCCTGCGTCTGACCCAACCGCTGGAGCGCCATGGCCAAGACCGCGTTCGTTTGGCAGCCCGCCAGCCAATCGCCCGCGAGCAACGATTTCCGTAGCACCGCGATCGCCTCTTCGTACTTGCCGGCCCGGTATTGCACCATCCCCATCGCGGTAAGGTTCCAACATCGTTCGCCCTGTTGCGCGACGGCTTTCTGCATTACCCGCGCCGCCCAGGCAAGATCGGCTTCGGGCAGCGGCGCCATCGCGCAGGCGCGGACGATTTCATTGTCTCCTTGAATGTCCTTCGCTTCGGAGCCGAATTGTTTCGAGGCCAGCAGGCAAACGTCGCGGTAGCCGTTGGTATCGCCCACGTACACGCTCAGGATCGCACGACAAAACCACTGGCGCGTCAGGTCGGGCTTTTGCAGTTCGAACCCTTGGGCGAAGTCTTTTTCCGCTTGCTCGAACAACCCCAGCCGGGCGTAGAACTCGGCCCGCTCGTACCAAACCGTCGAATTCTCGGGGTAAAGCTCCACGGCGTCATTCAGGTCGGCGTGCGCCTTGGCCCACTGGGCGGCATCCGCTTTCCAACGGCCGCGTTGCAGCAGGCCGTTGGCGGCGTTCAGTCGTGCCATGTCGCCGCCGATTTGCTTGGCCCGTTCGTCGGCTAGTCTCAACGCGGATTTCATCCGCCCCAGCGCCTCTTGCTTCTGCGCGAGCGCTGAATCCTTCAGTTCTTTTTCGTGATTGATCCGCACGTTGCTGATCCCCAACACCACAACCGCCAGCGACAGAATCACGGCGATCGTCGCGGCCAGCCCCGCAACCAGGGGATTGCGGCGCGACCAGCGCCAGAGCCGTTCGCTCGGCCCCAGCGGGCGGGCTTTGATCGGCTGGTCGGCCAGAAACCGTTGCAAGTCGTCGGCCATGGCGCGGGCCGTGGGATAACGCGCGCCCGGATCGCGCGCGACGGCCTTCATCACGATCGTTTCCAAGTCCCTGGGGATTTCGGGAGTGACACGGCCCAAGGGGATGATCTGGCTTTCGGTGACTTGGCGAAGCAGTTGCAGTCGCGCGATCTCGCCGTACGCGGGCCGCAGCGCCAATAGCTCGTACAGCGTCAGGCCCAGGCTGAACAGGTCGCTGCGCTGGTCGAACCGGCCCTGGAGCGTCTCGGGGGCCATGTAGCGCAGCGTGCCCAGCAGGTCGCCCGTTTCGGTCAAAGCCCCGTCGCCGATCACTTTGGCCAGTCCGAAGTCGGTGATCCACAACGTGCCGCCGTCGTCCATCAGCAGGTTCGAGGGCTTGATGTCGCGGTGCAGGATGCCCTGGCTGCCTGCGTAGGCCAGGGCTTCGGCGGTTTGAAGCCCGATCTTGGCCACCAAGTTCCAGTGCCGCCGGCCGGGGCCGGAAGGATCGGGGCCTCGCCGCGAAGCCGCGTCTTGCATGCTCTCCGTACGATCCACCTTCGATGCGCCGCCGGGCGGGGTCTCGTTCGATACGAGTCGGGGCGCCTTCCATTCCTCGAGCAGGCCCTGGAGCGACAGGCCGGAGATGTACTGCATCGCGTAGTAGTGCAGGCCGTCGCAATGGCCGACGCCGAACACAGGGACGATATTCGTATGGTGCAGCCGGGCGGCGGTGCGCGCCTCGCGCTCGAAGCGCTGCAACTGCGCCGCGCTCGACAGCGCACCTGCCGAAAGCAGCTTGAGCGCCACGCGCCTGCCCAGCGAGAGGTGTTCGGCCTCGTAGACGACTCCCATGCCGCCCCGGCCGATCTCGCGCACGATGCGGTAATCGCCCAATTGCTCCGGCCGCGGGGAGCGAAGCGAACCCTTGGCATCAGCGCCTGCTAAGGTCACCTCGCTGGCGGCCATGTTCTCCATCGCGATGAATGCCGGAAACAGATCCCGAATTTCCTGGGCATGCCGCGGATAGCGGCGAGCGTAGTCGTTGAGCGAGGGTCGCTGGCCCTCGCGATAGCGCGCGACGAATTCCTCCGCGAGCAAGCTCAACTCATCGTCGCCGGAGATTTCGCGATCGGAGATTTCGCTGTTGGCCAGGGACCGTCTCCTCGCTGGGGCGGAAATCGCCAAGTACGGCCCGCGGATGATTGGACGAGTGTTTAAGCTTAACGCGACGGCAACCGGCTGACAAGCGACGGAATGTGCGACGGAGCCGGCGGCAAACGGCGAGAGCTATCCCGAATTATTCATGCTACGAGGAGTCGAAAAGCCCGGCCACGCCTTTCAATGCCGATTTGAGCCGCTTCAAGGCGCGCACGTAGCGGCTACTGGCGCTGGGCACCGCCAGGCCGAGCAGCGCGGCCGTTTCGACGTTGCTGAGCTGCTCGAAATGCCGCAAGCTCAGTATTTCGCGGTCGATCGGGTCGAGACCGTCGAGGGCCGCCTGCACGCGGGCGCGGAGCTCGGCCTTTTGGGCGGCGGACGAGGGCGAGCTAAGCCGGCCAATCAACTGCGCCGCGAGGTTTTCGGAGGTCGCCTCCGGACCAGCGGCGCCGCCCAGAAGCACGTCGCGCCCGGCATCGCGGGCTTGCGCTCCCAGGTGCCGGCGATGGATTTCGATCAGTTTCTGGCCCGTGATGTGACGCAGCCAGAGAAAGAAAGGGAGCGAAGGGTTGCGAAGGTACTCGGCCAGACTCTTGGCGACCACCACGTAGGCGTCCTGGAGCACGTCGGAGACATCGACTCGCGCACTGAGCGTACGGTTCATGCGCAGCCGCACCATCCGCTTCAACCGTGTTTCGTACCGCGCGAAGAGCGCGTCGATAGCCTGGACGTCGCCCTCGGCGGCCCGCCGCAAGAGTCCAGAGATTTCGCTTGATTCGTCCAAAAGGTTAGGTCCCACAGGATATTAAGCGCAGGCGGGTGGCCTTTGAACGCACGAAAAACGCACAGTGTGACGCAAACTGGGGAAAAACGCAAAACCGATTCCGTGAGCCTCTCACCCTACGTGCCACGAGCGGTCAACCACGCGCCGCGCGCGGCTGACTACCCCTCTGAATGGTGGATTCCGTGGCAGGTGCCTGCGAGAAACCCTGATCGTAGGCTGGTCGATTTCCAGGAGATAGACCATTTTCCTTGCTTTGCCTAGATTGCCCAAGTAAGATCAATTGTTGAGTCGCAGGTTAGACTTTCCGCTCTGACGGAACCACTAGTTGCGCCGTCAGGCTGGAAAGCCAAACCTACGTTAGGCATCGCCGCGTGCGCTATAGATCAACAATCGCCCCCACCACGGTTTTGGAAGCCATTTCGCCTGGTGGGGGCGTACCGGACAATTCGCCGTCAGAGCAAAGGGAGAGGAAATAGGTCATGACTTCGCCGATCCGATTACGTCATTGGCTCCGTGCCTTGGGTTCGCTCTCCGCGCTCTTCAGCGTATCGTCGTTGGGATGGGCGCAACTACAGCAACAGCAACAGGCGGGCGTGGTCGTTGACGCCAACGGCGTTCTCTCGATGGCGTATTACGACGACCTGGGTGGTCAGCTCACGCGGCAGCGCATGGTGGCCGCCAAAGCCGCGCTCGATCCCGATATTTCACGCAAAAGCAAGCTGCGGATGGTCTCGCTCACTCGCTTGGAGAAGGCGGTCGTCGACGGTCACAACCTCACCGACGAGATGCGCTACCTGGCGGGCTTGACGCGCATCCAGTACGTGTTTTTCTATCCCGATTCGGGCGACGTGGTGCTCGCGGGCCCGGCCGAGGGTTGGTACACCGACCTTTCGGGCCGCGTGGTCGGTCTCTCGAGCGGCCAGCCGGTGCTGGAATTGCAAGACCTCGTGGTGGCACTGCGAGCTTACCGCCCTGGCGGCGACGCGAAGCGCTCGATCGGCTGCTCGATCGATCCGACCAAGGAAGGGCTGTCGCGATATCAGCAGTTCCTTAAGTCGCTACCTCGAGGATTTGCGGCCGAAGAAATCGATGCCCGGGCGCCGGCCATCGCCCAAGGCATCCGCGAAAGCATGGGGATGCAATCGGTACGCTTCATGGGTGTGCCGGCCACGACCCACTTCGCGCAGGTCATGCTTGAAGCCGATTACCGCATGAAGCTGATCGGCATCGGCGACCCGTCGCACGACTTCTCCAGGGGAAAGCTTGCGCTGAAGAGTTTCGTACAGATCGCTGATGCCGCGGCCATTAGCGGCAAGGCAATGCATCGCTGGTGGTTCATGCCCGAATACGCGTGCGTCCGGCTCAGCGAAGATCGCTTGGCAATGGAATTGGTCGGCCAGGGGGTCAAGCTCGTGGGAGAAGACGAAGTGGTCGCCGCCGACGGTCAACGCACCGGCACCGGCTCAATTGGCGGAGCCAGCCACAAATTCACCCTTGGCTTCACCAAGAAGTACGCGCAATTGGCACAAGTCGTACCAGTCTATGCTCAACTGCGGAACCTGATCGACATGGCGATCGTGGCCGCCCACATTCAAAAGCAGGACTATTACGAAAAGGCGGGCTGGGACTTGCCCATCTTTGGTGATGAGCAACAGTTCCCCGTTGAATCGTATCAGACACCCACGCAAGTCGAGCCGGCCGTCACGGCTTTCATGAAAAACGGACGTCTGGTGACGCCGGTGGGGGGCGGAGTTCGGATCGACGCCGAGTTGGCGCTGGTATCGACGAACCTCCTGCCCGACGAGGACTCCGCGGTCGAAAAGGCCCACAGCCAGACGCAGCTCGACCATCTTGAAGACGGCCAGTGGTGGTGGGATTAGTCCCGACTGGCCGTAGAGCGGCCTCCCGAACTCGCGGAGCCTTTGGGTTACCGGGATCTAGAGCTGATTTTTCACGGTTGTCCGCGCGGCTCATTGCCGATGTCGGCGTTGGCAACCCGATACCTTAGTTGATTCTCCTTTCACGATGCTTGATCCATCGGCACGCGCGTCACGTAACACAGGTAATCGGGGGTCTGCAGGACGAGGCCCCCGGGGATGCCCGGGACGAGCGGACACCTGCACGGCGGGCTGACACCCTTGTGCTGTCCGCCAACGCCTGGCCTTTATCACACGCACTGCCATCGGGACCCTGCCTTCGGCAGGGCGGCGACCACAAGACGAACCGCAAGAGATCCCGGTAACCCTCAGGCTTGCGAGGCCGGGGCTACGGGGGCGCCGTGAAGTTGGTCTGGTCTCGAACAGCCACTTTTCGATAAAATAGGCGGCATGACCGCCGTATCCATCGCCCCGCCGCGGCAAGCCGCTGATCGCCCTACCTTGCGTGTCGCGGCAAACTCGCCCTTCGCCGCGGTGCCGCCGGCGCTCAAAGTCACGGTCCGACTGCTGTTGGGGGCGTCGCTGGCGGCGGTAATTTCAGCGTACGCGCTGCAGACGCTGGACCTCCAGCGCAAGAGCTACGGTGAAGGTCCGATCCTGGCCACGGTCCAGCGGATGCGGTCGGAGCCGGTTTCGGCCGAATGGTTCCGCGCCCCCGACTACACGCTGAGCTGCTATGGCCCGGTATATTATTGGGTGTTCGATCTGGCCGCCCGGCTCGGCGGTTCGCGGCACAGTATCATCCCTGGACGGCTGGTGAGCCTTGCGGCGGCATTGGCCATCGCCGCGTTGGCGGCCTGGGTCGTTCGGCGCGAAACACGAAGCGTGGAATTGGGCCTGCTTGCCCCACTGGCGTTCCTGGTTTCACCGACGGTTAGCTATTGGATGCCCTATGCGCGCGTCGACATGTTGGCGCTCCTGGCGACGCTTGGGGCCTACGCGGTACTCGGATCGAAACGCAAGAGCGTGGTCGCCGCCGCGGCCCTGATCGCCGCCGGTTCGCTTGTCAAGCCGACCTGCGCGCTGGCGGCATTGCCGATCGTGGCCCACCTGATCGTCTGGCGCCGCTGGCGCCACGCGATCGTGTTCTCGCTGGTGGTGGCCGCGCTGGGCGCGGTTGCGTGGGGTGCCGTCCAGTGGTGGAGCCGTGGGTTTTTCTTGACGAGCGTATTGGTCGGCAACCGCAACCAGATGATCCCCTGGCGCGGTTACGCCTACGGCTACGAATTCCTGGCCAGCCCGCTGGGCACGTCGGCCATGCTCGTCGTCGTGTACCTGCTGGTGACCGAACCCGACAAGGCGCTTCGTTCG
>DATLQY010000745.1:0-11998 GCA_035534975.1 Pirellulales bacterium | reverse complement strand
CCACCAGCAGCACCCAGAGCACGCGCGAGGCGAGCGCCTCGCGAAACGAATCCTTGATGATCGCCAGGTACGGTCTCACGGCATCGCCCCCCGATTGACGATCTCCAAGAAGGCCTCCTCCAACGTCTGCCGGCTGCGCGTGAGCGAGACGATACCGACCTTGTGGCGGCGGAGCGAGTCGACGCACTCGTCGACGGCCCGCTGGTCGGGCACGCGCACCGTCACCTCGTACTGACCCGCGTCGCCCATGACCAGGCCGCCCGTCTCGCGACCGGTGAGGGCCGCCTCGATCTCCGTTTCGGTTCCCATAAGCTGCATCGTGATGTCGGTGGCCGAAATGCGAGTGATCTCCGCGACCCGCCCCTCGCGTAGGACCTTGCCTTGCGCCAAGATCACGATCCGTTCGCAGATCAGCTCGATCTCTTGCAGCAGGTGGCTGTTGATGAAGATGGTCTTGCCCTCGGTCTTCAATCGCTGCAACAAGGCGCGCATTTCCGAGCGGCCGACCGGGTCGACTCCGTCGGTCGGCTCGTCGAGCACCAGCACCTCGGGATCGTGCAACAGCGCCTGTGCCAGGCCAAGCCGCTGCTGCATGCCCTTCGAGTACTTCTTTACCGGCACGCGGCCCCAGTCGGCCAGGCCGACCAGTTCCAACAGCCGGCCGCGGCGGCGCTTGACCTCGGCCACCGAGAGACCGCTGAGACAACCATAATACTCGAGCGCCGTGTCGCCGGTGTGGTGCCGTGGGATGCGGTGGTTCTCGGGGAGATAACCGACGCGGCGGCGACCTTCGCGGTCGCCGGGGGGCCGTCCGAGCAGCGATGCCGAGCCGTGCGAGCGGCGGACGATCCCCAGCAGGACCTTGATGAGCGTCGTCTTGCCCGCCCCGTTGGGTCCCAGCAGGCCGAAGATTTCTCCGTTTCCCACCTGGAAAGTCACGCCGCGCAGCGCTTCGACGCGATGGCGCCCCAACAACCCATCGCGATAGGTCTTGTGCAGGTCCTTGACGTCGATGGCGGGGGCGTGGTTCATTGGGTACGATTATACGCCATCGCTGGCGCTGGATCGAGGTAGTTCGCTCGCGTGCTCCGAATATTGGCCAGCGGTGGCTGGGGCAGAGCGGAAGCGATGCCCCGGTTCCCGCGTATGAGCGTGACAACGAGGAGTTGCAGATGACGAGCGACCGCCCCGCCTACTTGCGAGTCTTCGCCACGTTTGCACGCAACAGCCTGGTGCGCGACATGACGTTCCGGGCGAACTTCCTGATCGACGCGGTCTCGTCGTTGGCCTGGATGCTGATGAACCTGGGGTTTTACGAGCTGATCTTCATGAACACGGCCCAGATCGGCGCCCAGTCGGGCTGGCACAAGTACGAGTTCTTCGTGTTCCTCGCGACGACGCTGTTCATCAACAGCATCGTGCAGGCGTTTTTCATGCCCAACTGCAGCGAGCTGAGCGAACTGATCCGCACGGGCAACCTCGACTTCGCGCTATTGAAACCAATCGACGCTCAATTCCTTGTATCGTTGCAAAAGATCGAGTGGTCGTCGCTGTCGAACTTTTGCTTCGCGGCGGGCTTATTGGGCTACTCGCTCGCGCGGTTGGAGCACGCGCCCGGGCCGGCGCAATGCCTGCTCTATCCGCTTTACATCATCTGCGGAGTGGCGATGCTCTACAGCCTGATGATCACGCTCTCGAGCGTGAGCATTTGGCTCGGGCGGAACCAGAGCCTGTACGACTTCTGGTTCTACATCACCAACTTTTCCCGCTATCCGATGGAGATTTACCAGGGGCGGTACGGCACGCCGCTGCGATGGGCGTTCACGTTCGTCGTGCCGGTGTTGATCGTGGTCAACGTACCCGCCCGGCTGCTTGCCAAACCGCTGACAAGTAAAGAATGGCCGCTGGCGGTCTTCGCGGTATTCGCCACCGTTGCCAGCCTCGCCGTCTCGCGCTGGGTTTTCCAGAGAGCGTTGGCCAGTTATCGAAGTGCCAGCTCGTAACGCGGTCTTGGACCGCACCAAATGAAGCTGAAAGAAGGAAATGAGCAACACGAATGGGCGCGTTTTTTAGAGGGGGATAGGGGGATGCGGAGGAGATAAGGGGATGAAGACAGAAGGAGATTGGAACCAGTCTTCAGGGGCCGGAGACCGATTTTCTCGTGTTTCTTTTTGAGTTTTCACCTGTATTTTCCGCTCATCTCGTCAATTTGGACTGCAGCGATTCATCGCCGCTTTCGATTGTGTCATGCATTCCGCGTGGCGAAAAACGGGGCACCGCGTAGTGGGGCGTGTTGGCGGTCGTTGAAATCCCGAAGCAGCCTTTACCGCCCGCGAGCCGCGGCGATCAGCCCGGCCGCGGTGTCGTGAAACAACGCCTGGCACTGCGCACCCGTCAGCCCTGCGCGGCGCGCGGCGCGACGCATGGCGCGGAGCTGTTCGTAGCGAGTGAATGTCATCCGCTCGTCGCAGTGCGAAAGGTTCAAGCCGTGGTTCGTATCAGAGAGGTACGCCCAGGCGCGGCCGAAAGCGATGTACTTGCCTCGCAGCACGCCCACGGGGATGTCGTCGCTGCCGTACATCACCCGCTCGACGCCGACCTCGGAAAACAGGGCGTCGAACGAGTCGCTCTCGCAGACACTCGAAGTGTCGTACCAGACGTTCGCCAGCCCTCGCAGCCTCGGCGCCGCGCGCTCGATCGCCCAGGCCGAATAGCTACGCGCGCAATGGGCCAGAATCCAGCGGGCGCCGGGGTAGCGCTCGCAAAGCCGCTCGAGATCGGCCAGGTTCTCCGGGTCGGCCACCGCGTCGCGCTTCGAAAGATGCATCATGATCACCAGGCCACGGCGGTGGGCGACTTCGACCAGGTCTTCGGGCATGAAGTCCGTGATCCGGCAATTTACCGCGTCGCCCGTCGCCGAGTAGAAGCGGTACGGCTTGAAACCCAGAAAGCCCTGCTGTTCGACGCGCCGTTCGACTTCGTCGGCATTCATGCCCGGCCGGACGAGCATCAAAGCCCCCGAGGCCGGATCATGGCGCGTCTCTCTGGCGACGAAGTCGTTCGAGGCGTCGAAGTCGCACGAAGGAGAAAAGGGAAACGGAAATGATAGCCGATGCACCTCGCGGCCGGGCATCAGCGCCCTGTCGCATGCCTCGGCCAGGTCCCAGGTCGCCTCGGCGTAGGCCTCGCCCAACAGCGCGCGGTAGGGGCTTAATTCGGGGTCCGGGCCGGTGTAGAAGGACCATCGGTAGAGGTGCGTGTGGACATCGAACACGCGGCGCGGCACGAACTCATCGAGCTCTTCGGCCCAGATGCGCCGGTCGAGGTCGTTAAGCTCGAAGGGAGGTTGCACAGTTCCGCTCCTGCGTGACGTGTGGCGGAAAAGCGTGAGAGTCTCGATTTTCCGTCAAATCGTTCGGAATTCTCACGAATTCCGCTACGTTTTCAAGCCCATTCGCTCGTGCTGCGCCTTGCAGGTGGCCTGGTAACGGGCGTAGGCCTCCTCATCGCGGCGGCAACTCACGTCCTTGAACACCATCGCGAATGCCCGGCGGTTGCGCGTGGCTGAGTGGTTGGCCTCCGCGCGGTGGATCGTCATCCCGTGGTGGGCCACCACGTCGCCCGGCTCCAGATGAATTCTCGACTCGCGGGATTCGTCGGCCAGGCCGTAATCGGTGATCCCCTGCGAGAAACCGAGCACGTTCGACGCGTCGTGCGGGCGGAAGCCCTCGCGGTGCGAACCCGTGACGTACCGCAAGCAACCGTTCTCGTCGTCCACTCGGTCGAGTGCCATCCAGATCGTGACCACGTTGGCGGGCTTGAGGTTGAAGTAATAGTTGTCCTGGTGTGGCGGGGTCACGTGCGGTGGGGTCGCGAGGTCCGTACTCGGCGGCTTGTTGAACCACTCCGGGTCCTGCGAATTCGCCTCCTCGCCGATCAGCGCTTCGGCCAGGGCCTTCCAAATGGGCTGGTGGGTGTATTCGCGGAAGAACGGGTCGACGCCCATGAACTGCATTTGCTTGAGCGTCTCGGGGCGCGACCGGTCGTGGTAGAAGGCGTGACTGTCGGGCAACGTCGGCACCACGTCGCGAATCAAACGGTGCAAGTTGTCGACCAGCTCCGCGAATTCGCCGCGGCCGAGCAACTGCCGCACGATCACGAAGCCATCGCGGTCGTAGATCTGTTTGTAATCGGCAAAGGACATGGATGGTTCCTTTCTAATTCGGATCATTCGGACCAGGCTCCGGCCGGCGGAGTACGGCGCGCCACGAGTACGCGCGACCCGGATGGTCGCCGCGTTTGTCCACGATCGTGCCCAGCAACGCCGCCAACAGAAAAGCGATGGTGCAGGGAAACCAGATCGCCCAGGTAATCGAGGGCCGGATGCTGGAGTACGATTCGAGGCTCGGCGCGAGCAACGCGAGCGCCATGACGATCGTCGACCAATGACTCCATACGATGGACAGGACCAATGAGCACAATACGGCGGGGAGCGCCGAACGGGCCGTGCAACGGGGAAGAAACATGCCAATGAAAAACAGCGAAGCCAGCGGCCCGAGAAACATGTTGAACAGCCGTGGCATCAAGTCGACGATGTTCAGATCGGAATGTTCCGCCGTGTAGGCCACCATCAGGGCCACGCCCGTCGTAAGGATGCCAACGATGAGGGTCAGTGCGCGGGCCAACCGTAGATCGCCCATTCGGCCGGCGCGAAACGAATGGAACCGGTCGCCGATGTCCGTCGTCGCCACGGCGCTGATGCTGTTCACGCCCGAATCGAGCGTTTGCATCGCGTCGCAAAGAAAGCCTGCCAGAATCAGTCCGCCCAGCCCGGCAGGGAGTTGGTGTGTGAAGAAATAGGGCAGCAGCTTGTCGCCCGCCGACGCCGGAGTCAGACCCTCGCCGAGAAAGTCGGGGTGCTCAAAGTAAAAAAAGAGCAAGGCGAGCCCCGACGTCGCCAACAGCACGCTGACCAGAATATCGGAGACGGCGTTAACGAGGTAGCTTCGCCGGGCGGCCGAGAGCGACCTCGTGGCAAAATACCGTTGCAGCGCGACCTGGTCGGCACCGTGCGTGCAGATCGTCCAGAAGAAGGAGTGCAAGACCACCGTGGCGACGGTCATGCGGACCGTTGGATCGAAGCTGAACCAGAGCGGATTGGTATGCGCGGGTGAGTGCGCCGTGACGGTGTTCCACCAGTGCGTCGGGCCCGTGCCGGTGGCCCAGGCAACGTAACCGACGGTCACGAAAAGTCCGCCGAAGAGCATCACGAATTGCAGCACGTCGTTCCAAATGGCGGCGCGGATTCCGCCGACACAGGTGTACAGGGTCGCCGACAGCCCGACGAAGACGATCAGCCATTGGATCGAGAACCCGGTCATCTCCCGCAGGGCGCCCGACGCGGTGTGGATCACCAACGACATCCAACCCAACCGCAAAAACAAGAACAACGTTCCGCCGAGCAGCCGCGCCCGATAGTCGAAGCGGCGTTCGAGGTATTCGTAGGCGCTGGTCAGCCGCAGGCGCATGAAGAACGGCACCCAAAGGCAGAGCACGACAAGCATACTGAACGGGAGCGCCAGCAGCCCCATGAAAAAGGCCACGCCGTTCTTGACGATCTCGCCGGGGGCGCCAAGGTAGGTCAAGGTCGAGAGCAAGGTGGCCAGCAGGCTCATGCCGACGGCCAGCCAGGGCATTCGCCGACTGCCGAGAAAGAACTCGTCTGTCGATTCTTGCTTCCGCGACGACCAGACGACGATGGCCAGGGTCGCGAGCAAGTAGGCCACCACCCCGACATAGTCGAGCGTTTCGAGGCCGGCGCGAGGACCGCTGATCGTCTCGGGCATGGGATCGACGGTTCGTGGACGAAGTTACGTGGTCATCCGTAGGCAACGCTCTGCGTGAGGGACGTTTCCGCTCACGTCATATAGTCGGTATGGCACGTTGGAAACCTGCCCCACGACGATTCATTGCACCAGCCGCCGGAACGATTCTTGGCGCAAGTCGCACTCCAAGAGTCGATCGAGCGTACCGGAGGCCAGCCCCTCGGCAATCAACCCAAACACCTCGCGGGCCGCTTCGGCGGTCTGGTCCAACTCGGCCGGCCCCTGCGCGGCGTTCAGGTAAAACGAAGTGTACCCGTGGCAACCACGCTTCGCCATCTCCTGGATGAAGAGTGTCGAAGCCATTCGCTCCGTTTCAGGATCGTCCACGTCGAACTTGAGGCCGGGATGGACGTTGATTCCGCCGCACGTGGCGGCCAGCCCGGCCTCGCCGGCCGCCTCATTGAGCCGCCGTTGCAAGAGGGTCCCAAACCGCTGGATTTGGGGGGGCACGTCGCGGCGGCGGATCTCGCGAAGCGTCGTCAATGCCGCGCGCAGGCCGATCGTGTCGCTCCAATACGTACTCGAAATGAACATCCGCTCGGCCGAGCGCATCACGTCGCGCCGGCCCACCACGGCCGCCATCGGATAACCGTTCGAGATGCTCTTGGCGAACACCGACACATCGGGCGTCACGCCCAGGTACTGTTGTGCCCCGCCCGTCGAAAGCCGAAAGCCGGTGCTCACTTCGTCGAAGATGAACACGGCTCCATGTTCCCGCACGAGCGCGGCCACCGCGGCCAGGTAGCCCTCGGGCGGCGGCTGCGTGCGCAACGGCTCCATGATCACGGCGGCCACCGTGCCATGATGGTCGTCGAGCAATTGGCCCAGCGCTCCCAGGTCGCCGTACGGGAACGGCATCGCCGTACCGGCCAATACTCGCGGCACGCCGATCGGTTCGATGCCCGCGAACAAGTGGGTGTTGAGGTTCGCCTCGACCGAGAGGTTGGCGGCCAGGTACCAATCGTGCCAGCCGTGGTAGCCGCAAAAGAGCACCTTGTCGCGGCCCGTCGCGCCCCGTGCGATGCGGACCGCGATCGCGCAGGCCTCGCCGCCGCACTTGGCGTAGCGGACCATTTCCGCCGACGGGACCGAACGCACCAGTTCCTCGGCCAACTCGATTTCCAGTTCGTGGTTGATCGAGAAGCAAGTGCCGGTGCGGATCTGCTCGTGGACCGCGTCGTCGACGACCGGATCGGCATGACCCAGGATAATCGCCCCGATGCCGCTGACCCAGTCGATGTACTCGTGACCGTCGACATCCCAGAACCGCGCCCCCTTGGCGCGGGCGGCATAGACGGGCGAGACGCCGCAGGCGAACCTCGTCGGCCGGCGGCTGACCAGTTGCGTGCCGCCGGGGATCAACTCACTCGCGCGGCGGAAAAGCTCCATCGAGCGCGGCACGCGGCAAACGGTCTGAAGATGGTCGGACTGAACGCTCATCACCGGCTTGGCTCACCGTAGGCTAGGCTTTCCAGCATGACGGAACCACGCATCGCACGCCTTAACTTACGAACCCACTGGCAGGGTGTGCGCCCGCCCACCAACCCAACTCGCGGCCCTTAGAGTACCGCTGGCGCACCCGTGGCGTCAAATGAACCAGCTCGTCGGCTCCTGACCACCGCAGGCCGCACCGCCATCGCCGTCATCTTGGCCGCACGTCAAGCGACCACGCGTTTGGCGCCTGGCATGGCATCCAAGTCTTGATGCAAATGAGACTCCATGTCACTTATTATTGATTTCATGCCTTGACACGGCCACGAAACGGGCTAGAATCCCATTCCTTATTGATACAGAGTCTCATTTTCTGCGTCTCACCCAATGATTTCACCCGCCAGCCTTCGTTCAGCTCCCCGAACGCAGCGCCTTGACTTCGCGGGCGTCATGCTTGAACGAGCCGCGTCGCAAAAAAAAGCGACCCCTTTGTCTTGTTTTACAGGAGAAACTCAATGATCCGCCGGCACGCGTTTACCTTGGTCGAATTGTTGGTCGTGATTGCGATTATTGGGATCTTGGCGGGCTTGATGCTGCCCGCCGTGCAGGCGGCGCGCGAATCGGCACGCCGGAGCCAATGCGTCAATAACCTAAAGCAGATCGGACTGGCATGCCAGAACTACCACGACCTTTTGGGATCGTTTCCGTCGGGTTACTGCGCCGCGGTCCCCTACGTCGACGGCGCAAGCGACACCACGCCGGGCTGGGGCTGGGGCGCGTTGATCCTGAGCCAGATCGAGCAGAACGGCGTCAAGGCCAGCATCAATTTCGGATTGCCCATCGAGAACCCACAAAACGCCATGGTCGTCCAGACGAGCCTCCCCGTCTATCTTTGCCCGTCCGATAGCCTGCCGCCGGCGCCCTTTCAAGTTCCCGATGCGTTGGGAAACCCGATTGCCCTGGCGGCCCCGTCGAGTTATGCCGCCTGTATCGGCAGCGATCTGACGAGCGTTTCCGACGCGGCTGGGGACGGCATTTTCTACCGCAACAGCGGCACCAAGATCGGCGACGTCCGCGACGGCACCAGCACGACGATCCTGGTGGGCGAAAAGGCCTGGGCGAACGCGCAAGGCATTTGGGCCGGCGCAGTCAACCGCGGCGTGCTGACGCGCGGCAAGTACAACATCTGCCAGCCGCTGGTCGCCAGCTTGGTGTACCCCGCGCCCGCGCTCGTCCTATCGCATGCCCACATGAACAACGCGCTCATCGACTCGGACGGGAGCGCGGGTATGGACGACTTTTCGAGCATGCACACGGGCGGTTCGAACTTCGCGTTCGCCGATGGTTCCGTGCGATTCATTCACGACGTGTCGTACGACACCGCCACCGACAGCCTGACCGTCGTCTTCCAAGCACTGGGGACACGCGCGGGCCACGAGGTCATTCCGGGCGATTGGACGCAATAGCCCTTAACGGTGTTGTAACTCTCGCCGGAAATCGCGACACTGATGGTTGGGGCTACCGATTCAAAGGAAGCATGCTCATGAACCCAACGACCTGGATATCGGACCGCCGTCAGTTTCTGCGTTTCGCGGCCTCCGGCGCGGCCGTGTTTTACACGGTGCCCGGCGCCTTCGCCGAGGAGTTGACGCGCACGCCCGCGCAAACCGAAGGGCCGTTCTATCCCGACAAGCTGCCGCTCGACACGGACAACGACCTGTTGATCGTCAACGACGAGATCACGCCCGCCGTCGGCGAGGTCACGCACTTGGGCGGTCGAATTCTCGACTCGCGCGGCGAGCCGGTGCGCAACGCCCTGGTCGAGATCTGGCAAGTCGACAGCCACGGTATTTACCTGCACAGCGACGGGGGCGACCGGGACACGCTCGACAAGAATTTCCAGGGATTTGGTCGTTTCCTGACCGGCTCGACGGGCGATTACTACTTTCGCACGATCAAGCCGGCGCTGTACCCCGGCCGCACGCGGCACATCCATTTCACGGTCAAGATCAAAGGGAAGAAGAGTTTCACCACGCAGTGCTACGTCAAGGGCGAAGCGGCCAACGACCGGGACTTCATTTTCAAAAGCATCCGGGACCCGAAAGCCCGCGACGCGGTGCTGGTCGATTTCGCGCCGATCGAGAAGTCGAAAACCGGCGAGTTGGCGGCCAGGTTCGAGATCGTGCTGGGGTTCACGCCGGAGGCGTGACTACCTTGGCGCCAGCATGGGTGCGACGGCGTCGCCGAAGGGTTGCTTGACAATGCGGGACGGGCGTGACCAAACTAGCTGCATGCCACACAGCGATTTGCGTCCAGGTCCAAACCGGAGCACTCCCATGAAATCCCGCCCCAAATGGTTTCGCCGTTTGGCCCTGATCGGCTGCATCGCACTGTGCGTGGGTCGTTCGTTGGCGGGCGATCCGCCGGCGAGCCCGCCGGTTTCGCGGTTCGCTCCAGCCGATGATTTGGCGGTCCAAATCAAGTTCACCATCAGCGGTTTTGGCGCGCTTGTGGCATCGGAAGAGGCCTATCAGGCCGACGCCGACAAACTCCGGCGCGATGCTCATACGTTGGCTGCACTTGCCTTGGTGCTGGGCATGCACGATTCAGAGCACCCGCTCAAGGCCGCGGCGCCCGCGCTGGTGGCGACGGCCCGGGCGCTGGCCCAGGCCAAAGACTACGCCTCGGCCAAACAGGCCGTCGAGGCCGTGCAAAAAGCGGTCGCCGGAGAGGGTGGGGCGGTTGACGGCGAATTGAAATGGGAAAAGGTCGCCGGCCTGGGCCAACTGATGAAACAGGTGACGGCCACGAATACCCGGCTCAAGCGTGGCCTGAAGCGGTTTGACGACAAAAAAGATGAGAACGCTCGCGACGCCGCGGTGCTGGCGGCCATCGCCCAAATGGCCGTTTATGACACGCATGAGGTAAAACGGCCGGAGGATCTCGACCAATGGTACCAGTTTTGCGGCCAAATGCGGGATGCCGCCGGCGAACTCAACGCCAAAGTCAAGGCCGCCGATAAGGAAGGGGCCGGCGCCGCGATGGTGAAATTGGGTAAGAGTTGCGAGGCCTGCCACGCAGTGTTCCACAAGGAACTCAAATGACCGCTGCCACGGGAGTTTCACGTCGCCCATGCAAACCAAGTATCCCGCCTGGCAGTTCTCCCACTTGCTGCCATACGGCGCGATCCTGCGCGAAGGCGGCGTGCAGTTCGTCGTCTTCAGCCGAGCGGCCACGGCAATGCGCGTGCTGCTTTACGACGACGTGGCCGACCGCGAAGCGGCTCGCGTCGTCGATTTCGACCCGGCCGCCGATCGCTGGGGCGACGTTTGGAGCCTGTTCGTGCCCGGCGTCGGACCGGGGCAGTTGTACCACTTCCAATCCGATGGGCCCTTCGCCCCGGATCGCGGCCAACGATTCGACGGCCGCGCACGGTTGATCGACCCCTTCGCTCGGGCCTTGGCGGGCGAGTTCCTGTCGGCCGGCGACGGCATCGTCCGCCCTCCGAAGTGCGTCGTGATCGACGACACGTTCGACTGGAAAGGCGACCGGCAGTTGAACCGCAACCTTTCGGAAACCGTGATCTACGAGCTGCACGTTCGCGGCTTCACGCGGTCCCCGACCAGTGGTGTGGAACATCCGGGCACCTACTTGGGCGTGATCGAGAAGATTCCTTACTTGCAGTCGCTGGGCGTGACGGCGGTCGAGTTGATGCCGGTCCACGAGTTTCCGACGAACCATTGGACTGGCCGCGGCGAAACCCGGCCGAATTACTGGGGGTACGATCCGCTGGCTTTTTTCGCGCCTCACCGAGGCTATGCCGCCAGTCCCGCGCCGGGAGCGCAGGTGGTCGAATTCAAGCACATGGTTCGCGCTTTGCACCAGGCCGGCATCGAAGTGATCCTCGACGTGGTGTTCAACCATACGGCCGAGGGGAACCAGCACGGCCCGACCTTGAGCTTCAAGGGGTTGGCCAACTGCGTGTATTACATGCTGGCCAACGGAGGCCCCAACGGCCAAGGCGGCGGCGAGTACCGCAACTATTCGGGCTGCGGGAACACGGTCAACGGCAACCATCCGATCGTGCGCGAGCTGATCTTCCTTTGCCTGCGGCACTGGGTCCACAATTACCACGTCGACGGGTTCCGCTTCGACCTGGCCTCGATCCTCAGCCGCGACCGCAACGGCGAGTTGCTCCCCAACCCGCCGCTGGTCGAAGCCATCGGCGAGGACCCGCACCTGGCCCACACCAAGATCATCGCCGAAGCGTGGGACGCCGCCGGAGCGTACCAGGTCGGCTCGTTTTCGAACCACCGTTGGGCCGAGTGGAACGGCCGTTACCGCGACGACGTGCGCCGCTTTTGGCGGGGCGACTTTGGACTGGTCGGCCCGCTGGCAACGCGGCTCGCCGGGTCGAGCGATCTTTACGGACCCAGTGGCCGGCAGCCGTACCACAGCATCAACTTCATCACTTCGCACGACGGTTTCACGCTCACCGATCTGGTGAGCTACACCGAGAAGCACAACGCCGCCAACGGCGAAGACAACCGTGACGGCGACAACCAGAATTTCAGCGCCAACTACGGCGTCGAAGGGCCGACCCGGCGGGCCGCGGTCGGGCGGCTCCGCGAGCGCCAAATTCGCAATTTGCTGGCGACCTTGTTCCTTAGCCAGGGTGTCCC
>DATLQY010000744.1:0-8426 GCA_035534975.1 Pirellulales bacterium | reverse complement strand
GGGCTGCCTTTGGCAGCCCGCGAGGCGACACGGACGAAAGCGGGTAGATTGGGGGCACCGCGTATCTAGACGCGAGCGTGAAGCTCCAGGGGACAAGCCCCTGGCCTCAAAAAGATGTGTACGACAATGAGGGCGTTCCCCCGTCGAGCGCTGATTGACAGCCAGAGCCAAATGCCGAACGCAAAATGTAGGCTGTCTCCAACAAACATCACAGACCGCCGGGCCTACGACCACCGCTTCAACTTGCCGCCGATCAGGACGTCGTCCCAAGCGGCGAAAGCCTGATCGTGCGTGGCGGACGTGCCGTAACCGCTCGCCGTGTTCGACGACGGAGCCACGATCTGACCGATCTGAACCGGTGTGTCGGCAGACGCCATCGCACCCTGGAGAGCGTACGCGTGGAAGACGGACGTATCGGGGTTCGAAGGGAGGGTTTTCGACACGGGGATCGGAACGGATGTCACGGTCGTCGGACCTGGCGACACGGGCGTCGGAACCGATGAAGCGGCTCCGACCGGCGGGTCGGCGATTCCCTGCGGGTTGGTGTCGCCGGCGGCCAGGGCGAAGGTCGCGCTGGCGTTCTGGCTGCCCGAGGTGCGGCTGGTAGCGCCCGTGTACTGGTACACCTTGAGAGTGCCGTTGTCCACGATCCAGATGTCGCTGACGTTGGTCGGATCGATGGTGATGCCGGTCGGGTGCGTGTTCGCCGGGTCGATCGACCAGTTGCCGAGCGACGAGCCGGAGACGGTGTATTTGAAGACCTTGTGCTTGGTGCCGTCGATGACCCAGATCGAAGTTCCGTCGGTCACCATGTCCTGGGGGTTGCTGTTGCCGTTTTTGCCGCCGGCGAGGTTGAAACTGCTGTCCGCGCTCTGGCTGCCCGAGAGGCGGCCGGCGGCACCGGTAAACTTGTAGACCTTGGCGGTGGAGCTGTCCACCAGCCAGAGGTCGGTACCGTTGGTGGCAATGCCGGTGAGCATTGCGGAGGAACTCAGGCCGCCGGCCGACCAGGAGCCGAGCAGGGCGCCGCCGGTGCTGTAGACGTAGACGTTTTTGTTGGCGTCCACGACCCATTCGGTGGCGCCGGCGCTCGTGGTCGCGACGCCGCGCGGGGCGGTGTCGCCGTTGTCCAGAGCGTTGTTGCCCCGCGCGGCCCCGGTGCTGGCATACTGGTAGGTCTGGTCGTTGCCGCCATCGGCCACGTAGAACTTGGTGTCGTCGAGGATCGTGCCGATCCCGTGGCCGCTGGTGATGACGCCGCCGACCGGGTTGGAAAGGTTGAGGGTGAAGTACCGGGTTGGGTCGGGCTGACCGTCGTCGAGTGTCTGAACGACGACGGTTTGGGAAGTCAGGCCCGGCGGGAAGGTGAGCGTGCCGCTGGTAGCCGCGTAGTTGGGGCTGGTGCCGGTGGAGACGGCCGTGCCATCGGCTGTGCCGTAGCTAACGGTTGTTGTCCCCACACTGGGCCAGGCCAGACTCACCGTGAACGCGAACTGGGACGTGGCCCCGTAGCGGAGCACCTGGTCGGTGCCTCGGCTGGTGACAAGGAGGTTGCCGGTGGCATCGAACATCAAGTCGATGGGACTGATCACGCCGCCGCTCCCGGACGGAACGACCGTGCTGACGTACGCGCCGTTGGAGGCCTGGTAGCGAAGCACCGAATTGCTCCGCCAGCCGACCACGTAGATGTACCCGTCCGGACGGAAGACCATCGCAATCGGGCCGTCGAGGCCGCCGCTGCCCGGGGTCACGAAGACCGCATCCCCCGCATTGCCGGAGACGCCGGCCGGGGCGCCCGTGTCAGGATCATAGCGGAGGACGGCATTGGATGCCGTGCTGGAGACATAGGCGTTGCCGTCGGGGCCGAACACGATGCGACTGGGGTTGTTGAGCCCGCCACTGCCGTTGGCAATGAATATGGCATCACCTGGCGATCCCGATACGCCGGCCGGCGCTCCCGTCGCGGCATCGAAGCGCATGACCGAACTTGCGACCGTCCCGTCGGCGCTGGTAACGTAAACGTAGGAATGGCCGAGGGCGTCCGTGTGGAAGGTCAGGCCGCGCGGCGCGTTAAGGCCGCCACTGCCGCTGGGAATGAACACCGCATCGCCGGGAAGGCCCGAAAGCCCCGCCGGGGTGCCGTAGACGGGGTTGTAGCGCAGCACGGCGTTGGTCGCCTGGCTGACGACATACAGGTATCCATCGGGGCCGAAGGCGATGTCGCGTGCCGTGGACAACCCGCCACTGCCAGGCGCGACAAAGGTCGCCCCCGATTGGCCTGGAGCCGGCAGCGGATTCCCAGCCGCATCATAACGGTACACGGCGCTTCCGGTGAGCGTCGATACATACACGTTGCCGTCCGGCCCGTCGATGATGGCGTAGGCGTCTGTCAATCCGCCCAGTCCGGCGGGGATGAACGCACCGAGCGACCGGATCGCTGTGCCGCCCTCCGTGGCGGTGTCATTGCTGACCGAGATGGAAGTGGTGTTGGTGAGGATGGTGGCCAGGCCCATGACCGATGTGCCGCCCGACGGTGTGGCAACCAGCTCGAAGTCCTCATTCGGCTCCGGCGCGGTGTCGTTGAGGGTCGTCACCGGGACCGTCTGCGCCGCTTGGCCGTCCGCGAACGTGACCGTCCCGGAAGCGGCGACGTAATCGGTGCCGGCGACGGCCGTGTCGTTGGCCGTGGTCCAGTTCACTGTCAGTGAGCCACTCGTATTGGCGCGCGTGATCGTGAAAGTGGCGGGCCCTGATCCATCGACGACCGAGGAGCCAGTGACGGCGATGGGGCTGATGATCTTGCCGCTGCTGCCTGCCTTGTCGATGCCCAGCACCTCGCTCGAGGTGAGGGCCCGGTTGTACACGGTGAGCTCGTCGATCAGGCCGTTGAAGGGCACGTCGTAGTTGTCCAGGGCGTTTGAGTTGCCGATGCCGACGCCGGGCTCCTGAGTCGGGTCCAGGGCGCCGAACGGCCGAATGGTAGTCGTGTTCTGCGCGACGACCGCCCCGTTCTCGTAGAGGGTCATGAGCCCCGTCCCGTCGTCGAGTGTGGCGGCCACGTGAACGAGCTGCCCCATCGGAACGGGAGCCTCCACCATCGCCCCGGCTGTGGTCGAACTGATTTGGAATAGCAAATCGCCGTTGGGCTGGATGCTCAGTACATACGGGTCCAGGCCAGGGCGGTCGTCGCCGCGGAACATGATGCTGCCGAAGTTGTAGTTGGTGGGCAGCCCTTTCACATCGACCCAGCCTTCGATGGTGAACGAAGACGTGAACGCCAGGCTGCTGGGATCGCCCAGCGCCGCCCAGCCGTTCGATCCATTGAAGCTGAACGCCTTGCCGACCTCGCCGGTCGCGTAGGTCACGTTGGAGAGTGTGGCGTTGTTCAATCCCAGCGCATCGCTCGCGGTGTTGTTGGCAGTCCACCAGCTAACGGCATCGGCAGGCAGCGCCACTGCCGTCAGCAGCGATCGTTCTTCCAGCACTTCCAGGCGAAGTCGGGTTCGCTGGCGCGGGCGATGGTTCGTGGTCCGTGATAGCAACTGGCCGCGGCGCATCGCGCGGAAGAAGCCGGCGTGCCGAGACAATGCGGCGAGGACGGGGTTCATGGCATACTCCCTTGCTTGTAAGGTCTGCGATACAATGAAGCAGGCATCTCCGGCGCGCAGACCGAGCGCCGGGGCGGGCTACCCGCAACGAGCGGGTCGCGGGCCGGTGAGGTTTCTGCTTGGCGGCGGACCCTCACCGGCCCTTTTTTGTAGGTCCGGCTTTCCAGCCGGACGTCAACGTCGGTAGCCGAACTCGCAAGAGTTCGGGGAGTCGGAGCGGCCTGAATTCTCCCAAGCCACTAACTGTATAAGGTGGCTACGGCACATTAAATGAACGCGCGATTTTCAAAAACCGCAGTGGATAACCGTACATAAAGTGTGTAAAAGTGCAGAATGATGGAACACTAATCAGCGCTCATCGACGCTAATCGAAGGGCAGCTATCAGCGATGATTAGCGCGGATTAGTGTTCCAAAATGCCGTTGAGAATTCCGCTACGGGCGGCGGTCGCCGGACTCCCAAGGGGCGTCAGGCTGGAAAGCCTGACCTACTCTTTCGTTTCTTCTTCCAGTTCGGCGATGAGCTGCTTGAAGTCGTCACGAGTGCGCAGCGCCTCGAGGTCGGTGTCTTGTTCCATGTGGGCCGCGTCGTTGAACCCGGCGGCGACGGCTCGCTTGAGCCAATCCATTGCCCGGTTGGCCTCGGCGGCCGCGTCCTTCGCTGCATTCTCGGATTCGTCGCCGGCGCGAATGACGGCCGCGGTCACGGCGCGCCAACAGGCCGCGTTGTACAGGCTTTCGGCGTCGCTGCGCTCCAGGCCCTCCCACATTTCCGCCGTCGCGCGGCAGCCGGCGGCGTCGTTGCACTTGACGAAGTGCCGCAGACGAACGCCGATCAGGCGCGGGATCAAACCGGGATCGGCCACTTTGCCCGCGGCCAGCCGCAGGCACTCATCGACGATCGGCAGCGCCTCCGCGCCGCGATCGAGCGCCGCGAGGCTCGCGGCTACTCCCCACATGCTCCAAAGCGTGTCGGGGTGGTCGGGGCCGAGCGCGGCTTTCCGGAGCGCCAGCGTCTCTTCGTAGAGCTTGAGCGCCTCGGCATTCCGGCCGAGGGCGGCGTAGCGGCCGGCCAGGTTGTGCATGCAATTGAACGTGAAAGCGTGGTCAGGCAGCTTTTGTTTCATGACCGGCAGCACAGCTTCGTAAAGTCCGACGGCGTCGGCGTGCCGGCCGAGGGCGGCGTAGTTGGCGGCCAGGTTGACCGTGTTTCCAAGCGTGTCGGGGTGGTGGGGGCCGAGTTTGGCTTTCCGCAGCGCCAGCGTCTCCTCGTTGAGCTTGAGCGCCTCCGTGTGGCGGCCGAGGGCGGCGTAGCTGAGGGCCAGGTTGTTCATGCTCCTAAGCGTGTCGGGGTGGTCGGCGCCGAGCTTGGCTTTCCGCAGCGTCAGCGTCTCTTCGCAGAGATTGAGGGCCTCGGCGTTCCGGCCGAGGGCGGCGTAGGTGACGGCCAGATTCCCCATGCTCGAAAGCGTGTCGGGGTGCTCGGGGCCAAGCTTGGCCTTCTGCAGCGTCAGCGCCTCTTCGACGAGCTTGAGGGCCTCGGCGACCCGGCCCAGGGCATAGTAACTGCGGGCCAGGTTGTTCATGCTCGTAAGCGTGTTGGGGTGGTCGGGGCCGAGCTTGGCTCTCTGCACCGTTAACGTCTCTTCGTGAAGCTTGAGGGCCTCATCGTTCCGGCCGAGGTCCTGGTAGCTGCCGGCGAGATTGTTCATGCTTACAAGCGTCTCGGGGTGGTCGGCGCCAAGCTTCGCTTTGGAGAGCGTCAGCGTCTCTTCCCGGAGTTGGAGCGCCTCGTCGAGCCGGCCGAGGGCGGCGTAGCTGGCGGCCAGGTAGTCCATGCTCGCGAGCGTGTCGGGGTGGTCGGGCCCGAGGTTCGCTTTTCGCAGCGCCAGTGTCTTTTCGTTAAGCGTAAGCGCCTCGTCGAGCCGGCCGAGGGCAAGGTAGCTGAGGGCCAGGTTGCTCATGCTCCTAAGCGTGTCGCGGTGGTGAGGGCCGAGCTTCGCTTTCCTCAGCGCCAGCGTCTCCTCGCGGAGCTCAAGGGCCTCGGCGTGACGGCCGAGCTCGCCGTAGCTGTTGGCCAGGTTGTTCATACTCCCAAGTGTGGCGGGATGGTCGAGGCCAAGGTGCTGGCTGCTAAGCGTGCGGGCCTTCTGGAATTGCTCGGACGCCTTCTCGGCTTCACCCAGGTACAAGAACGAAAGGCCCAGCGTATTCCGCAGCCGGGCTTCGATGAGCGGCTGCGTGGGAAAGCCTTTTTCCACGAACGGCACGGCGGCTTCCACCGCCCGGCGCAGCGTGACGTCGTGCCCCAGGCCGCACTCCTGCCCCTCCGGCCGGGCGGCGGCGAACACCTTGCTCTCGACGAATTCGAGCACGGCCGCCGTCTCGGACTCGCGCGCCTGGGCGGTTTGCTTGGCCTTCTTCTCGGCCTCGGCTGAGGCGAGCGCTTCTTGCTTGGCCTGGCGCTCCCCTTCGGCCCGCTGGGCTTCGGCCTGCCGGGCCCGTTCCGCACGCACCAGGCCCCAGGTCGTCGCCACGATGCCGCCGACCAACGACACGAGGATGACCGCCGCCGCCAGCACCGGGCCCTTGTTCCGGCGCACGAATTTCGTCAGCCGGTAGCCGGCCGACTGTGGAGAGGCCAGCACCGGCTCGTCGTGCAGGTAACGCTCGATGTCGTGCGCCAGGCCGTTGGCCGTCTCGTAGCGGCGGTTGCGGTCCTTCTCCAGGCACTTCATCGCGATCCAATCGAGCTCGCCCTTGACCAGCCCGCCGAGCTGCTTCGGCTGCGTGCCGCGGTTCGCCGCAATCGAGGGGAGTCCCTCCGTCGAACTCAGCCGCATGCTCGGCTTGGGCGGCTCCTCCTCGCGGATGATCCGCAGCATCTCGTCGAAGGCCGACTCCCGCAGCCGCTTCCTCTCGAAGGGCGTCGTGCCGGTCAGAAGCTCGTACAAGAGCACGCCCAGGGCGTAGACGTCGCTGCGGGTGTCGATGTCGAGGGCGTTGAGCTTGGCCTGCTCGGGACTCATGTACTCCAGCGTGCCGACGATCTGGCCCAGCTCGGTAAACATCGTCCGCTCGGTGAGCTTCGACCCGGTGGCCTTGGCCACGCCGAAGTCGATGACCTTGGGCACCGGCTGGTCGTCGTATTCGGCCACCAGCACGTTCGAGGGCTTGAGATCGCGATGGATGACGCCCTTGGTGTGGGCGTGCTGCACGGCCTGGCAGACCGGCACGAACAGCTCCAGGCGCCGCCGCGGCGTCAGGCGGTGCTCGTCGCAGTACTTGGTGATCGGGATGCCCTTGACCAGTTCCATCACGAAGTAGGGGCGGCCAGGTAGAACGGAATTCATTCCGTTTGCGTCGTCAGACGCCTGGCCAGGGACAAACGGAATGAATTCCGTTCTACGAGAACCGTCAGGCTGGAAAGCCTGACCTACCGTTCCGGCGTCGAGCACCTTGGCGATGTTGGGGTGGTCCATCAGGGCCAGGGCTTGCCGTTCGGCCTCGAAGCGGGCGATGATCTGGCGGCTGTCCATGCCGGGCTTGATGAGCTTGAGCGCCACTTTGCGCTGGACGGGGTGGGTCTGTTCGGCCATGAAGACCGTGCCCATGCCCCCCTCGCCGATCTGCTGCAAGAGCTTGTAGGGGCCGATCACCGTGCCGAGCCGTTCGGCGATTGGCTGGTCGATGGTGGGGGAAGGGCCACGGGCGGGGACGTCGAGAAACGAGTCCGGCACACCCTCCTGGTGCCGTAGCAGCTCGTCGACTTCGCGGCGCAGCGCGTCGTCGGCGCCACATTCGCCAGCCAGGTATTCCTGGCGTTGGGCGGCGGAGGCGATTTCCACAGCGTTCAAGAAGATGCTTTTCGCGTATTTTGGGGGGCCGTTCACGAGTGCCTCTGGGGGCCACATGGGCCTGTCTGGAATACAGTGCGACGAAACGAGGTAAAGCCCGCCAGCCAATCGCGGATTCTTTTTGACGATCCGCTCGAGGCTCTGCTGCGAGCGGCCGAGACATTCGTTTTTGAGGCCCAGGGCTTGTCCGGGCAAGCCCCCGGCCTGTTTTCGATACAGACTTGCGTCTAGTGCCTTGAATCGGCCTGCGAGAGCTCACGGTGCAGCCAGGTACGAGCATACGTCCAGTTGCGTTCGGCGGTTCGCAACGACACGCCGAGGAACTCGGCGACTTGCGGCAAGGTCAGGCCGGAGAAGTAGCGGAGCTTGACCAGCTTGGCGGCCAAGGGGTCATCCCGCTCAAGGCGGCTGAGAGCTTCGTCCAATGCCAGCAGCCCATCCGATGGGACCTCGCTGATTGCCAGGGCCTGATCGAGATCGATTCGCTCGCGATCCCCGCCATGTTTGGGCCGCTGCTTGCGGCGCGCATTATCGATCAGGATTCGCCGCATGGCCTCGGCCGCCGCGGCGAAGAAGTGCCCTCGGCTGTTCCATCTCTGGACCTTGTCGACGTCCACCAGCCGCAGGTACGCCTCGTGGACCAGGGCGGTCGGCTGCAGCGTCTGGCCGGGCGCTTCCTGAATCAGCTTCGCCGCAGCCAGTTTCCGCAACTCGTCGTAGACCAGCGGTAAGAGCTGCTCGGCGGCTTGGGGGTCGCCTTGTTCGATCGCCGACAGAATGCGGGTGACTTCGCTCATCAAGTGGACGCCAACACAAGTCTTCTGTTGAACTAACCGCTTCGCGGGGGCGGGCGGAGCCGGTTGCGTGTACATCGTGAACTGCGGCGAGTACGCCCCCAGCGGTGGGTCGGCTGGCGGCCACGAGCCGGTGTGGCCTTACTTGCCGTGCGACAACAGCAAGGCC
>DATLQY010000743.1:0-5222 GCA_035534975.1 Pirellulales bacterium | reverse complement strand
TAATCAACAAGGTTTTGTATCAGCCCCAGGCAACGATGTCGCTTGGTGCCGCGTTGACGCAGTTGGCAACTTATGAACGGCTTTATTTTCTTGACCCTAGGGACGAGTTGTTGAGAAGGGACTATGCCAGCAAAATCGCCTCGATTGAACCAGACCAGCCAGAGGACGATGCCGGTTTTAAATTTGCCCGAATGGTGAAAAACCGCGCTGAGGATCTGGAGGATCTACTGCGAAACTTGAAAAACTGATTTCAGCTCCTGAAGTTCAGGAACTCCGGCGGTAAACCGCGTCGGCCGCCTTCATCGTGCGGGCCAGCGCGACGTAGGGTGTTGAAAACTCGGCTTCACAAGAGGCCAGGAACTTGCCCCTCGTTGCGCTACACAAGTCGCGATTGATGCACGGCCCCGTTCACGGGGCCTCCGCGAAGCGGTCATAGCCCCCGGCATTCATGCCCAATCCGATGAAGTGGACGATCCGCGACTTTTATCGCGAGTTGGCTGAGCTTGGTGGCTTCCTGGGCCTGTCGCGGCCAGGCCGTCGCGTTGAGGCGACTCGGTTCCTACGTCGAACCAACCGGTGGCGGCGGCTCCTGCCGGTTGACGGCGGTCCGCGGGGCAACGCGTACCCGCGCTCGGCATGCGCGGCCGCCGCGGCTCAGATCTCGCGGCCTTCCACCAATCCTGAAGCCAAGGCCAGGCTTCGGCGGACACCTGCACGGCGGGCTGACGCCCTTGTGCTGTCCGCCAACGCCTGGCCTTTATCACTCGCGCTGCCATTGGGACCCTGCCTTCGGTAGGGCGAACCGGTCAAGGCTTTCCAGGTTCAGGCACGACGATGAGGTTTTCATGTAACCGAGGGTCTACAAGGAGCAATACACGCTTGAACGACGTTCTCCACTGCGGGAGTGAAGCGACGTGATTCGAAAAATAGGCGCCGATCCAGCCAGCTCCGACCTGCTCCTCCTCGACTGCCAGACCTGCCGGCACACGTTCCACGTCCGCCGCAGCGTTGCCAGCAAGGTCCAGGTATGCCCGAACTGCCGGCACTCCGTCGTACCCTGTGAGAAGCCCGTGCCCTATGAGAAGCCCGTGCTCTACGAGACGGTCGCGCCCTGCGAGAAGGAAGTCGAGCCGCCGGCGGTGATTAAGGCCGTCGTCCGGCCGCCCGTCGTCTTTGTGGCTCGCTCGGTGCCGGCTCGGCCCATGGTCGATCTGGCAGGCGATCCCGTGGCCGCGATCGGCCGGTTGATCGTCGGGTTCATTCTCGGCGCGGGTGCCGTGTTCGGCTCCGTGCTCTTGTTGCCGCTGCTTGTACTGGGCTTCTGCGCGGTCGCTTTCCTGGTCGTCGCGCTCTCACTCGTCGCCGCGTACCGTGGGCCAACGTCGTCACGGCCGTAACGGCGTGGTCGGTTCGACCTTGATGGCGATGCTGCGCGCGTTCCCCCAGGGACCATCCAGGAGGTGAAGAGGTGAGGGGATAAGGGGATAAGGGGATGAGGGGCGGAAGGCCTTGACGGCGACGAACTGGGCTACCTGCTGACGGCCATGGCGCCGGCGGCGACGGTAGGGAACGCTCGCGTCGACGATTCGCCTTTGGCGGATGGCGGTGGTATTGGCCGCGCCAGGCGTGCGTAAAATGCCACCGACCGGCGTTTGCGGCGTTAGCCCAGTTTTGTTCCGCCAGAGCGTGCAGCGTGCCTTGCCACCGGCTTGCCGCTTGCCCGGTGGTCCGTGACGTTGGCTGCTACTCAAAGCCGGTCTTCGTCCCTGTCGTCGTCCCCCCGATTCCCCGGCCGCTGCCTTCGGCAGCGGCCGGGCAATCGGCGGATATTTGTGCCGGCCGTTTGTAGCTGACAACGTGAGCCTCCACCGGGCAAGCCGGTGGCATCTCCTGGAACCACTGTGCGTTGGCAATGCGGCGATTCGATCGGATTTACCCCGATTTTGCGCAGGCCAGGCGCCGCCTAGCCTCCGCCGTCGCTCTCACTTCAAGTACGTGAAATCGGGCGGGCCCTGATCTTCAAGCCCGAGCTCGTTGAGCGATTGCTCCCCCTCCGGAGCGTACTTACGGACGATGATCCGGCGGCGAAATCTCTCGTCGCCGCGGTTGAGCCGCCAGATGACGAACCAAGCGCCGACCACCAAGAGCACAAAGACGCCAACGAACACGGTGCTCGAAAAACGCGGGTCGGCCGGCTCGGCCACGATCCAGAGCGGCTCGCGGCCGACCAACAACGGCGCCTTCTGCCGCGCCGTGGGGCCCTTGGCGGCCGATCGCTCGGAGCGGTAGGTCCAGATCTTGAAGAAGAAGGCCGGTACCCGCACCGTTTCGTTGATCCGTTCGCCGGTCGGCATTCCCTTGGGCAGCCGACGCACGCAAAAGACCATCGGAAAACTGTGGTACACCTCGTCGCGCCACCTGAGCCGTCCCTCCAGTTCCACGGTCACTTCCAGTTCGTAGTAGTGATCGATCGCGAACCGCGCCACAATGTCGGGGTCTTCCACGCGGACCAACGTCGCCCGGCGCGCCAGGCCTTCGAAGGCCACCAGCTCGCCGAAGTGCGCCTCGGGCTTTTGCAGCAGGGGAATCGCCTTGTAGACGAGGTTGCCGGTCAAATCGGCCAACTCGCTCGCGCCGGTCCGGCCCGCCGCCGCGAGAAGTTGATAAAAACACTCGCGATCCGAGAACGTTCGTTCCGCGCCGGCCGGCTGTGTCAGCGGCCCAATCGCGCGCACGTCGTCGAACAGCCCCAGATCCATCCCCAAGTCGCCCAGCAACGTCGCCGGGTGCCAGGCCACGCGCGCGGCGACGAACACCGGCCGCACGAGCTCAGGCGAATCGCCGGCGAGCTTGAAGAAGAAACCTTGCACAGTGGCCCGTTCGTCGAGCGGCGCGTCCAACCGCCAGTCTTTCGGCACCTTGAGCGTATAGATCGTCGCGGGCGCGCTGGCCTCGCCGACGGCAAGCTCGCAGCGGTAGTATTCAGGCAAGTCGAATTGCTCGGCCTGCGGACCCGGCGGATGTTCACGCGTCACCAAATTCACGCGTGCGGAGAATTCCAGAATCTCGCCGCGGTGGATCGCCGGTTCGCGGGCAAGCCGGTCCCAGTCGGGCTCCCGCTGTTTCCAGCGGTCGATGTCCAAGAGCGCGAAGCGCCGAAGCGTGATCAGCAATCGCCACAGCGTTTCGAGGTCATTTCCCTCCAGGGGCGTGCCATCCTTCATGTCGCTCAGGCGGTCAACGTCCAGTCCCAAAAGCGTCAGCATCTCTCGCGGCCCCGAAATCGGCGCTTGGCGATCGCCGGGGCCCGCGGGGCGTGTCGCCTTGGATGCAGCCGGCGGCTCGGAATCGCCCAGGGGCGTGAGAGGCAAAAGCCGCCGCTCAGGCGGCGCTTGGTCTTTTTGCCGAGGATCCTGTTGGCGAGATTCGGGGCGGCAATCCAAAGGGGGACCGTCGCCCGCGGCTGTCGATGGTCCAAGCATGGCCAATAGCGCCGCCGGCAGCAGGACCGCCGAGAAACCGGCCGGACGGTCGCTCGCCTTCGACGTGCCGTCGCGACTATTCGTCATGGCTTTGGGCCAATTGCCGAAGCTGCTTGCGGATCGTCTCATCGGACAGCGCCGCTTCGGCGGTCCCGAGGCGGAAGCCGCCGCCCGAATGTCCGGCCTTCATCGCGACGCCGCCGCGCCGCGTGCGCGCCAAGACGAACCAGATTACCGCCAGGCTGAACATCGCCGCGCCGATCAACGCTCCGATCAGGCCCGTCGGGTCGAACGGCTCAGGGGCTGGCGGTCCCTCGACGACCGTGGGTAGGCGCCGCGTCACGTTGCGGGCAAGCAGCAGTGGGGCGATACGGATACCGTCGCCGGCCCCATAGGGCATTCGTTTGTAGAAGAACCCGGTGAATTCGACCGGCACATGCACCTGCTCGCCCAACGGGAAATCGTCGTCAAGCTCCAGGAAGTAGGCCAGCACCAATTCGTCGCGGTCGGCGGGCTTGATGCAGGTCTTGTAATACGTCGTAATGCCGTAGGCATTACTTGGGGGCTGCCGCGCCTCGGCCGATCGCACTTCCCCTTTGAACGTCACCAGCTCCCCACGGTACACCTTGGGCTGCGTAAATATCTGCGTGTACGTGACCGGGCCGCCCGACGCTTTTTCGATCTCCTTGGGATCGCTCTCAGCCAGTACCTTGAGCAAATGATAGTAGGCGTCGACCTCCCTGGCGCGGAACGGTGTGTCGTCCTCGACGTGCGCCAGGAATTCCGCCCGCACGCCGGGGAAGAAATGCTTTCCCTGGGGAAGCTCCTCCAACGGCTCGGCGCGAGCAATGAACTCGTCGGGCCCCAATTCCGCCCGTTGCGCGCGTTTGAGCTTGGTGTCGATCGGCGGCTCGCCACCCTTCTTGCCCGGACGGTCGGCGGCCCTTTTGGCGGCCACCCCGCCACCTCCGCCCGCGACGGGTGGGGCGAAAAACTCAAACATCCGCGGCAGGAAATTGGGGTCGCTGGCCTTGGTCATCAGGAAAATGACCAGTCCCGCGGTAACAACCAGCAACAGCAGCTTGCGCTGCTCGCGGCGGTCAAGGTAACTCGGCGTTTGGCGTACTTTGCGGCGAAAATCGAGCATGTAGTCATTCTACCCCGATGGCGTCAAGGCAACAAGTTTGCCTCCGAGTACCCATTCGTTCCGACAGGGGCAATTTATTCAAGGCTACACTGCGCGCGGCCGACAATGAGACATTCAGGGTGGCTGGGCAGAGCCCGTGGGGCGGGTTTCCAACCTGCCGTAGCTTGGTGGATGGCAGGTTGGAAACCTGCCCCACGAGCCGGGGCATCGCTAATGCTCTGCCACCAGCCACCACTTTCGTTCCGCGAAGGTGGTACGAGCTCGTTCGGCCAACAACGGAACGCCACGGAGGCAATCCCTACAGAGCGATTTTCGTCATGGGCGCTCCCCGAATTTGCCCGGAAAGATTACGATGGGGCCTTCTATTTCATTCCCCACTACTCAAGGAGGTGCTGGCCGTGGCACGCCGCAAGTCTTCCCATTCGAACAAGGCGGCAGCCCGTTCCCGGGCGCCGGCGATCGAACTTCCGACGACTGAGTCGTTGGCGGAGTACGTCGAGCTCGTGTTGACCATGACGGAGGCCGCCTTCAACGCGGCCGAACTCGATTTCGGCATCATTCGCCAGCAGCGGACGGCCGAGGTGGAAATGCCG
>DATLQY010000742.1:0-4720 GCA_035534975.1 Pirellulales bacterium | reverse complement strand
TCGATGCCGTTGACCAGCACCGGCCGCTGGCTGCTGAAGACGGCCTCTTCGTCGTCTTCATACAGCGCGCGGGTGGAGAAGCCGCTCCCGCTGGAAAGGCGGCAGAGAGCGTCGGAAAGCCAACCGGGCAGGCGCGAGAGGTTGTCGAGCGAGATCACCCAGGCGTTGTTGGCCGCCACGGCCAGGTCGTGGGTGTTGCGCGGCGCCGCGCGGAGCGAGGCCGAGTTTGGGTCGATCAGGGAACGCAGCATGCGCGCCTGTGTACTCTTGCCGCTTCCCTGCTCGCCGTGCAGGAAAAGAACGGGGTACGGGCCGGTGGGCCGCAGAGCCGCCACGAGCCAGGCGGCCACCATCGGCCAATCGTCGTCGTGGACGTTGATGAACTGCCGTAGCAGCGTGAGCGAGCCGCCGCCGATCGGCTTCGGCAAGGCGAGCATCGCCTTGGCGCGGCGAAACCGCACTTCCGGGCGTTCGACGACTTCCCAATGCCCCGCCCCGATGGCCGCGGCGCGCCAATGGCGGTCGGCCAAATCGAGGAAGATGCGTCCCTCGTGCGACGCCACCCGCAAGAAGGATCGGTGCCGCTCGCCGTCGAACCTCGCCCGCGCCTCCAACTGGTTCAGCGCGTCGGCCACGGCGGCGGCCCGCGGCGCGCGGTCGTGATTTTCGAAGTAGCGCCGCGCCAGCCATTGCGCGAAGGGGCGGCCTCGCAGCCGCCAATGTTCGCGCCAGGAATGCACCTCGATCGTGGCGTAGGCGGTGGCGTCTTCGTCGTGCCAAAACCGCGCCGCGGCCGCCAGCTCCATCAGCTCGGTGGCCTGCGAGCCGCCCTCGGTCCGCGCGGCTTCGCGCGCGGCGGGCGGCACGGGCGGTTGCGAAACGGCGCCGGTTCGCGGCGCCGGGGGCGCGGGACGGTTAGCGATGGGCGTTGTCATGACCAGTCTCCTTGAAACGGGGTTGGGAAAAGGCGTCGATTTCCCTATTCTATACGTTTGTACCCTAACCGTCAACATCATCTGAATAGAAAATATTTGTTTAAATTACTTGGCTGCGGTGGACCTGATCTTCGCCCTCTGGAAGGAGCCCGCAGCTTTGGGATGTGTTCGACGTCCTGCGTGAGGAAGCGAGCTCCTATCCTAACATGCGGTTGGTGATGGCTTGCCCGGCATTCGACATGCAGCACGACCATCGGCTACGGACGCTCAGGCGCAGTTCACCGGAGCCCAACCTGGTCGAAGTGGAACTCCTGTCGAGCGGACACTTCGAGAGAGCAGTTTCCGACGCGGGACTTGATCGCCTCGCCGCCCATCGACGACGTGCTGGCCGAATTCATCGCTCCGGCCGAAGGCGATTACTGGGTGGCGATCGAAGACCGTTTTGGATTCGGCGGCCCGGCCTACGGGTACCGCTTGGATCTCGCACCGGCCCGGCCCGACTTCGAGCTACTGGTTCAGCCCGGCACCGCCTCGGCCCCGGCCAATCCCAATGCGGCGCAGCAACAACGACAGAACCAACAGGTGCTGGCCGAGTTCGCGGGCGTCGGCACCGGTTCGCTGAGCCTCGATCGCGGAGGCAACGGATCACTCGTGGTCCGCGCGTTTCGTAGCGGCTACGACGGGCCGATCGCTTTGACGGTCGAGGACCTGCCGCCCGGAGTGCAGGCCGCTCCGGCGCTGATTGCCGCCGGCCAGACGCGCTCAAAGTGACGAAGAAACCCTAGCCACGGGATTCTCGTGGCGGATCGGAGCTGCAAATTGCCGACGGTGGTTGCTCGGCTTGATCGCACAATGGATCGGAGATTTCAAGCTCAAAGTCCATGATCCGTAACGGGACTTGGGGCGCGCCATGAATCATCGTGATTCCCATTGGTGCTCCCCGTACCAGGGAGTTGATGTTGTCGATGATCGTCGTGCGGTACACCGCCGTCGCCGCGGAACGGCTTTGTGCTTCGCGAACGCCAGGCATGCGGACGGAGACGAGCGGCGCAAGGGATTCCCGGATGGGTGGAACCTGCCCACCCCGTTCGTCCAGACAGCGGTAAACAAGCACGACCTCGGTCGAGGCTGTAAGGGGCACACTTTCAATGCGCGCGATGAATTCGTCAGCCCTATGGGAGAATACGCTGTTCACGATCCTCTCACTTTTCAATTCATGTTTGACGACGAATTCTCTGTCATTAGCTTCCCTTTCATCAGCCCCCTCAATCTCCTTGGCGGAACGACGCGACTGACCGGGGGTGCCAGTAACCTCCTTGTGCCGTTGAATGAGGCGAATGAAAAGGAAGGCGACAACTCCAACGGCAGAGGCACGGATGATGAACGACAGCCAGTCCCTTTGAGTCGAAAAAGACTCCGGAGTGATCCACCAGAATATGGTAATGGCCAGCAAGAGGGTGGCCGTGACGGCGAAGAGAAGGCGAACGCGGCCCCAGAATACGTTGAGGCTGTACCTGATACCGCGGTCCGGACAATAAAGTGGAGGGAACCACAATTGGAAGAGTGACTTATGGTGGTTCATCTTCATTGGGTACTCCTTCATTGCTGTCGTTCGAAGGTTTCAATACGCTCCGACGCATCTCGCGCCATTTCGTGCGAAGTGTCCCAATTACTTCGATTACGTCTGAAAACGCCATTGAGAGCGCGACAAACAGGATCGTTCCGGAGGCAATGCACCTAAAAGTGAAAGCGACGTATTCGTGAAAGCCGCGCTCAACGTGAAGCCAGTCGATGAACTTGGAAGCCAGGTGATCAATGAGAACCCAAAGAACGAACAGCAACGCGTCAATCAGAATGTCCCCGGCAATCTTGAGCGACGCGAAGAACTTCTTCTTGAATGATGCTTTTACTGACGACCAGTCGTCGGTCATGCGATTCGGCCCTACCTGCCTTGAAGTTGCCGCGGCGAAAGGAATCCTCCAATCTCCGACCTCTCAGACCCCTCGCTTCCGCGATCAACGCCTTGGGGGTCTCGTGCCGGGCCTCGGTCTGGGCGCCGGTGCGGTGGTGGACCGCCACAACGTTCGTCCCAGTGTAATCGCGGACCAACATGCAAATCTATTCCTTGAAGTCGGTGGCCGGCCGATGATCGGCGAGGTAGCACAACTGCATTTTATCGCCCTCGTCCCTGAAAAGCGAGGCCCGTGGTCCAATCCATCCAAGTCCAATTAGTCCAATCGACGCAATCACACGACCCCTAAAGTGTTCCGTTTTCCAGGAAACTAAAATATCCGGTCCGGTTGAAGATGATGTGGTCCAGCAACTCGATACCCACGATCGCCCCGGCGGCCTTGAGCTGGGCGGTAACGTCAATGTCGCCAGGTGAAGGCGATAAGGGGCCGCTGGGGTGGTTGTGAGCGACGATCACGCCCGAGGCGCGATCGGAAAGGGCGTGGGCGAATACCTCCCGCGGATGGACGGGCGTACGGTCGATAAGCCCGATCGAAACGACGTGGATGTTCAGAATCTCGTTCGCCCCGTTGATCGTGACGCAGAGAAAATGCTCCTGCTTCCGATCGGCGAAATGCCGCACGTGAGGCAACACGTCAGCCGGTGTTTCAATCTTGGCCCCCTCCGGCTTGATTCGGCGGCGGGCGAACTCGATCGCCGCCAGAATCAAGGTGGCCTTTGCGTCGCCCACGCCGTTGAACTGCGTCAGGTCATCGGCAGTCACATCCAACCCCTTTTCGTCGATCAGCCGGGCCAACCGGGCGGCAAGCGTCATCACGTCCATCCCCGGCGTGCCACTCCCCAGCAGCACCGCGAGCAATTCCTGGTCGCTCAAGGCGCGGGCGCCCTTGCGGAGCAGCTTCTCTCGCGGCCGATCGGCTTCGGGAATCTGGTCGATCGACTTGCTCATCGTCTCACGCCGCGAAAATCAGGTGCTGCTGAATCACCGTGACCGCCATGATGTCGAAGATACCTCCCGTGTCGGTGTACTTCGAATCCGATAATTCCTCGTACCGACCGCGATCCTCGTAGGCCGTCTGAATTTCCTGGTCGACCTGACCGTGGTAAGCGCCCTCGAGATAGAGGCGGTCGTCGCGATGCGCCTGGACGGTGCTGCGGATGGTGGGGTCGGCGACCTTCTCCTCGGTCACTTCCTTGATGTAAAGCGCCTGCTCGTCCGTAATATCAAACCTGGCCCTGATCTCCGTGATCATGTCCTGCACCGAGACCTTCACGGGCGCCGGGGGCGCGCCTTTCTTTCCTTTACCGGACTGGAGTTTCACCGGGCCGCCCGACATCACACCCTGGAACTCGACCGCGGCCTTGGTGACTTCCGTTGCGCGAATCTGCTTCATCAGGTCCGACACGCTCCCAGCCTTGACGAGCTGGGGCCCGACGTATTCGGCAAAGGTGGCAAACTCGCGAATCTCCGGCGGATAGGTGAAGAAGCACGTGAGGAAATGAAAACACTTCACGAAGCGCGCAAGCAGATGGACGAACGCCTTGCGCTCGTCCGAATCGGTGAGCTTTGCCTGAAAGCGCGTCCGCAGAGCGTGTACCTGGAATTGGACCTGGGCATCCGTCCCGCTCTTGAGCAGCGTGAGCAGATCCGCGGCGTCCTTCCGTGTGAAGACCTCCGTCGCGAGAATCTCCGCGTACAGTTTCCGGCAGGTTTCCTGGTCCGGTTCTTCCGGCTCGAACGGCGTTCCTTTCCGGTACGTGGCGAAGGCTTTCAGGATTTGCGCGGCGTTGTTCGTGAAGTCCACGACCACCAC
>DATLQY010000741.1:0-12227 GCA_035534975.1 Pirellulales bacterium | reverse complement strand
ATTTGGTTAATTCTTGGCCAGCTTCACCGGCAAATGGCTCCCCATTGTAGCCGAGCACGCCGCAATAAAACAACGCTGGAAGGATCGCTTGCGAAATCGGCCGGAAGCCGTCAGAATCCGTTGTTCCCCACAGGTTATCATAGCGAGTGGCCGCCGGCGAACGTGATCCAAGCGCAGCGCGACTGCTTCGGGGCGCACACCTACGAGCGGATCGATGAGAAGGGAACGTTTCATACCGAGTGGCGAGACGATTAGCCGTCGTCGTGACAGCGACTGACGATCCAAAACCCGAAATCCCCAATCTCCCCTGATGTCCAGCGAATATCCCACCGCCGACAACAACTTCCGCCCGCCGCGGCCCTGCGCGATGGTCATCTTCGGCGCCAGCGGCGATTTGACGAAGCGGAAACTGATGCCGGCGCTGTACAACATCGCGGCCAGTAAGCTGCTGCCCGACAAGTTCGCCGTGGTCGGGTTCGCCTTCGACGATCTCTCGACCGAGCAATTCCGCAAGAACCTGACCGAAGGGGTCAAGGAGTTGGGCGGTGACGGCATCGACCCGGCCCGCTGGGACGAGCTGTTCGCCCAACGCGCGTTCTACTTGCGAGGCAACTTCGAGGACCCGCGGTCTTACGCCCAACTGGGTGAGCTGCTCGCGAGGGTCGACCAGGATTGCGGAACGGATGGGAGTTACCTGTTCTACCTTGCCACGCCGCCCGCCTTTTTCGCCAAGATCGTCGACCAGCTTGCGGCCGCCGGCCTGACGAAGGAGGACGTCGAAGCGGGCCCGTCGGCCAAGCCCACCAGCGCCGCGCGCCGCTGGCGGCGGGTGATCATCGAAAAGCCGTTCGGCCACGATCTCGATTCGGCCCGCGCGCTGAACCGCGAAATCGGCAAAGCCCTACGCGAAGAGCAGATCTACCGCATCGACCACTACCTGGGCAAGGAAACGGTGCAGAACATCCTGGTGTTCCGCTTCGCCAACGGCCTGTTCGAGCCGACCTGGAACCGCCAGTACATCGACCACGTGCAGATCACCGTGGCCGAGACGGTGGGCGTCGAGCACCGGGGCGGTTACTACGACAAAGCCGGGGCCCTGCGCGACATGGTACCCAGCCACATCTTTCAACTGCTGGCCCTGGTCGCGATGGAGTCGCCGATTTCGTTCGAGGGCGAGGCGATTCGCGATGAAAAGGTGAAACTGCTGCGTTCGATTCATCCCTTGGACGAGGAGCACGTCCTCACACAGGCCGTCCGCGGCCAGTACGGCGCCGGCGCGGTCGCCGGCAAGCCGGTGGCCGCCTACCGTGACTCGCCCCCCGTCGATCCGCAGTCGAACACCGAGACTTTCGTGGCCCTCAAGCTGGCCATCGACAACTGGCGCTGGGCCGGCGTGCCGTTTTACATCCGCACCGGCAAGTGTCTGCCGAAACGAGTGACCGAGGTGGCGATCCAATTCAAGCACGCCCCGTTCATCCTCTTCCGCGAGACACCGGTCGAGCAGCTCAAGGCGAACGTTCTGACGCTGTACATCCAGCCCGACGAGGGCATTTCGCTGCGGTTCGAGGCCAAGGTCCCCGGCGTGGGCATCCAGACCCGCTCGGTGAACATGAACTTCAAGTACGACGAAAACTTCGGGGCCACGCCGATCACCGGCTACGAGACCTTGCTCTACGGCTGCATGCAGGGCGATGCCACGCTGTTCCTGCGGGCCGACTTCGTCGAGGCGGGCTGGGCCGTCTTGCAGCCGGTCCTCGACGTCTGGGGCACGCTCCCGGCGCGCAAGTTTCCCAACTACGCCGCCGGTTCCTGGGGCCCCAAGGGGGCGGACGATCTGCTCTTGCTCGACGGCGCGCAGTGGCGCAACGGTTAGCGCCAGGCTGTTCTGTGGAACAAGCAACTTGTCCCGCGCTCAACCCGGCCGCCTGAAGAAGTCCCGCCCTTTTTAGCCTTGGAACACGAGTTCTCTCGGCATCGAGGACCGGGCAGGCTCCTTGAGGTCTTCTTCGATGCCCGGCAGCTCGACCGCGGTCGGCTTGCGACCGACGGCGATCACCGACAAGTGTGGCCATAGCGGCAGCCGTTCCATAAGCTTGGCTATCGGGAGCAGCCAGTCGTACAGCTTCATCTGACCGGCCGAAAGGGTGGTGCGGCCCAGGATCTTGCCCGAAACGTACCAGCCGAGCGTGCCAAGCCGGTTGAAGCCCCTGCTCTCGACCACCTCAAAGCCGGCCTGCCGCATCTTGGTCATCATCTCCTCGCGCGTGTATCGGCGGAAGTGTCCAAGCGCCTTGTCCACCGGCGTGTACAGCCGCGGCTCGGCGGGCACGAGCAGCACTGCGTGCCCGCCCGGTCGCAGCAGATGAAAGAAGTTCCGCAGCGTCGCGGCGTCATCTTCGATGTGCTCCAAGACGTTGATGCACAAGATGGTATCGAGTTGCGCCTTGCGCAAGGCCGAGCACTGTTCGATATGGCTGACGTCCAACTCATGCACCGACAGGTTGGACAAGTGCCCGTAACGTTGGGTCAGCCTCTCCGCATAAAATGGGTCGATATCCACGCAAGCCAGCCGCTTTCGGTCGAGTACGAACTCGGTCAGATTGCCGATACCCGAGCCGGCCTCCAGCACGTGCTGGCCGACGTAGGGGGCCAGCCGGCGGAACAGCCAGCGGTTGAAGCCGCGGGCCCGCCGCACGCTCTGTAGAATCAGGAACCCCTCGTGGGTCGAGAACCGGCAGGAAAAGAACCGATATTTGAACAACGCCCACAGCGCGGCGAACATGTCCTTCAGACCGATTTTCTTCCCTTCGGCGTACGTCCGCCCCTGGTAGGAGATCGGCACCTCGTACAGCCGCAGATCCCATTTGGCCAGCTTGGTGGTCAATTCCGGCTCCAAAGCGAACCCGTTGGCCGTCAGCGGAATCGCACGAAGAATGTCCGCCCGGATGAGTTTGTAGCCCGTCTCCATGTCGGTCAAGTTGATGTCGTTGAGGACGTTGCACACCAGGGTCAACAGTTGATTGCCCAACGTGTGCCAGTAGTAGAGCACCCGCCGGTAACCGCCCGCGAGGAACCGGGAGCCGAAAACGGCGTCCGCAACGCCCTCGAGCATCGGCCGCAGCAGGGCGGGATAGTCCGCCGGATTGTACTCGAGGTCGGCGTCCTGAATGAGGGCCAGGTCGCCCGTCATCGCTTTGATGGCCGTCCGCACTGCGCCCCCTTTGCCCTGGTTCTTCTCGTGAAAGACGTGCTTGATGCGCGGCTCGTCCTGGGCCAACTGTGCGATCAATTCCCGGCTGCCGTCGGTCGAGCCGTCGTCCACGATCACCAACTCGATGGCGATGTCCACGGGGGCGTTAAGCACACGGTGGACGATGGTACGGAGGGTGCGGATTTCGTTGTAAACCGGCATCAGCACGCTGAGCTTGCGGAACGCGGGGCGATTCGGGCCGCACTTGTTTCGAAAGTCCATAATGAAAGCCCCGTGGTGCGTGTCATGCAAATGACGAAGGTAGCCGCTCGTGGTGCCGGTCTGCAGAGGGAGGTGTAGCCAAGGCGGGCAAGCAATTCGAGCATAGCTCAAGATTGGGCCGCAGGCCGGAGCCGGGAGGTTATCTGTCGGCCGTTTTGAACCGGCTTCTGACCTATACTCTTCATGAAGCCGGCTGCCTGGCGGGCGGTACCTGTGCTCCAACCTTGCCCCGAGGATCCTCTCCGATGGCCAACCCTCCCATCCTCTTGATGGGCCGCGACCGTCTCACGGCCCTGGGGCTGGCGGCCGTCGTGGTGCTGGCGGGCGGCGTGCGGATGGTGCCGCGCGTGTGCGGAGCGTTTCACGACGACGCCGTCTACGTCTCGACAGCCCGCGCCCTCGCCGCCGGAAACGGTTACCGGCTGACCGGCGTGCCCGGAGCCCCCATACAGACCAAGTACCCGATCCTCTATCCGGCCACCCTTGCCACGATCTGTTACCTCTGGCCGAACTTCCCCGACAACCTGCTGGCCATGCAGATCTTCACCTTGCTCTGTGGGGCGGGGGTGGTCGCGTTCGGTTACCTGTACCTAGTCCGATTCGGCTATTGTGAGCGGGGCGCGGCGGCGGCAGGTGCTGTGGTCTGCGCGACAAACCCCTTCTTTCTCTACTTCTGCGTTCAGTCGATGGCGGAAATGCCCTACGCCCTCCTGGCGGTCGCGGCGCTGTGGGCCCTCGACGGCCAGCTCGCCAGTCCGGCCGCGTCGCGGCGAGCCCAGTTTGGCCTTGGGGTGCTGCTGGCCCTGCCGTTCTTGTGCCGGACCATCGGCGCTGTTTTCATCGTCGCCGGCATCGTGGTGCTGTGGCGGACGAGGCGGCCGGTACGATGGTGCCTCGCCGGGGCCACGGCGACGGCCCTGCCGTGGGTCTGTTGGTGCCTGCAAGGGCGGGGCGACTGGGACCGCAACCCCATCGAGGGATACTACACCGATTATTTGGGATGCTGGTCGAGCACAGGCGTACAGATGGTGGGTCGGGTGTTCTGTCAGAACGCCCCTTCGATCGTGTTCGGCGGCGGCGATCTCACCTGCGAAGGTTTGTTCGCAGCCGTCGAATCGTTTCTGACCCCAGGGCTGCGAGAGTTGCTTCTGATGGCGGTAAGTGTGATCCCCTGGTTGATGCTGATTCCCCCGCTTCGGCAGGGTCGGCCGCTGCCCTGGGCGCTGGCCGTTTACTTGCTGGTCTTGCTGTTCTGGTCGTGGCCCCCGCAGCGGTTTCTGGTGCCGATCCTTCCATTCCTGACGGTGTATCTGTTGATGGGGTTGGCCCAGTTGCCGAAGCGACTGCCTCGTGGGTTGGGGCGGTGGTCGGTCGCGGCGGCAGGTCTCGGCCTGCTAGTGGTGGCGAACCTGGGCCTGCTCACCTGTTACGCCCGGATAACCTCCCGGAGCGGTTATCCGCTCATGAAGTTGCCGAATTCCTGGGCGCCCTACGAGTCGCCTATCTCCTGGGCGCCCTACGAGCGCACCATGGCCTGGTTACGCCAACACTCCGGGCGAGACGACGTCGTGGCAAGCGGATTGGATTCCATGGTGTCCCTGTACACCGACCGCACGGCGTTCCGCCCCTACGTTTACAACCCGGGCCACCTCTACTACGCTGAGGGTCGCCCGCACCTGATGACGGTGGAGGAGCTTGTCGCGATCTTAAAACATTTCCGGCCGCGGTACCTGGTGCAGATGCCGATGCGCGGCTTCGCGGAGGAAAAGCTGTTCGTGGAGGTGCTCGACAAACTCCGACGGCGACACCCCAGTTGGCTGACGGTCGTGTATGAGGATGCCGACTCACGGTTCGTGATATTCGAGTTGGACCCCGATAAGCAGCCGGTCGGCTAACAGTGGCGGCAGGAACTAGATTCGGCTAAAATTGAACAGGAGCGAACGTCCAAACCTCCAAAGAGTTCATCGAAGTGATTCCGCGTTTCAACGATGCTGGCTACCTTCCACCCGGAGTGCATTTGGCGTCCCTCGACGAAATTGCCGCGCGCTTCGGCCAGGAATCGGAGATTCGCCAGGCCCAGATGGATTCTGTTCGATGGCTTGTCGCTATGGCGAAGAAAGCCGGAGTCCAGCGTCTAATCATCAACGGGAGTTTTGTTACGGATGTGTTTGAACCCAACGACGTGGATTGCGCGTTGCTGATGTCAGACGAGTTTCCACGCGACGCGGATGCCGCCGCTGACTTAAGCGATGGACTTCCGTTCGTCGATTTGCACATGACGGAGGCGAAGGAATTTGCCATTCTGGTTGAGCAGCTTTACGCGTCGGATCGTGATTCAGTCCCCAAGGGCGTCATTGAAATTGTCCTATGAGCATTCGAAGTAAGCGGCAGTTGGAAAACACGCGCGCCAAGCTCAAGCTTCTGGAAGACCGTCTGCGGGATCTCGACGGTGAACCAGTGGCGAACGTGCGAACGCGCGAATTAACCAAACAATCGCTCAAAAAACTCGCAAATCAGTTGAAAGAAGAAATCGTTCGTTTCGAAGCACGAAGAGCGCCTGCGAGCACATAGGCGAGGCTGGAACGTGTCGTCTTTCGCTCCGCGAAAGGCGACGCCTCTCAGAATGAGACGGTCATTTCCTCCCTGAATCTTCGATGCACCGAGTCGTCTCGGTTCCAGGATTGTGCGAGGCCGTTTAAACTCAACCTCCCACGGGCGCCGCGGTCAGTTCTCCACGGGCCGATCCGATCGCTGCGACGACCGCCAACTCCGTACGGTTGCGGCCGGACGTTTTGGCCAGATAGAGGGCGGAGTCGGCGGCTTCCAGGAACGATTCCGGTGTGAGCGTGTCGCGGGTGACGAACTGCGTCGTCGAGACGATGCCGCCGCTGACCGTGACCGCGACGGGGGTCTTGTTGTGCGCAATCCGCAATCCGCAAACGCCGTCTCGAACGCGTTCGGCGACCATCCGCGCGTGGTCAAGGTCGGTTTCGGTGAGAACCAAGGCAAATTCCTCGCCACCGTAACGGCAGGCGGCGTCACAATCGCGAATGCTTGCCGCGAGCAGCTCGGCCACTCGCTGCAACACCCGGTCTCCAAAGGGATGTCCGTGAGCGTCGTTGATGCGCTTGAAATGATCCAGGTCGAGGAGCACCATGCTGGTGGCACGGTCGTAGCGGCGAGCGGCCGTCACCTCCTGGTTCAACACGGCGTCGAAATAAGCCCGGTTTCGCAGCGATGTCATCGCGTCGATCTGCGCCCGCTCGGCCAGCATGTCCTGGTAGCGCTTGGTCCTCAGAGCGGCGCGAATGCGTGCCCGCAATTCGGCCGGGTCGAAAGGCTTGGTCACGTAGTCGACGGCGCCGAGGTCGAACCCCTGGACCTTGTTGAGCGTGTCGGACGCGCCGGTCAAGAAGATCACCGGAATCTGGGCCGTGCGCGGATCGCACTTGAGCTGGCGGCAGACGTCAAAGCCCGACGCGCCCGGCAGGATCACGTCGAGCAGGATCACGTCGGGCCGCAGCGCGACCGCCATTTCCAGGCCCTGCGATCCGTCGTGAGCGTGGTACTGCGTCAGGTCGTCGTCGGCCAGGCGGAGCTCGACCAGTTCGTGGATGAAGGAAGAGTCGTCGATCGTCAATAGCGATGGGTTCATCGTCGCCTCAAGCGAGTGGTACGAGTAACGCCGTCTTCGCGCGGCGGCCAAGGTCAAGCAATTCGTCGAGGGCCCCCGCGGCGGCCGTTGCGTCAGCCGGCTCCTTGGCCGCGCGCTCCAGCACCGCGGCGGCCGCGGTGATGGGGTCGAAGCCGTAGCCTCCGGCGGCGCCCTTGAGCTGGTGGGCCAACGAGGCCAACCGCGCGAGGTCGTTCGCCGCCGCGGCGAGTCGCAATTCGTCCAGCACACCGTCCAGCCGATCGACGAACCGCCGCACGGCATCGGCCATCACGGGGTCGTCGGCGTACGAGCTGATCAGCGGCGCGTCGGAGGCGGCGGTGTCAATCGTCACTGGGGCCGGTGCCCGGTTCGGCGCCGAGGGGAGGGCTTGAGAATCGATGTGGTCGGCGGCCACACGAAGCAAGTCGGCTTTCTTGATGGGCTTGGTCATGTAACCGTCGCAACCGTGGGCCAGGCATTTCTCGCGGTCGCCGCTCATCGCGTTGGCGGTCAAAGCCACGATCGGGCCGCCATAGCCCGCCCGGCGCAATTGGGCCGTCGCCCGGTAGCCGTCGAGCTCAGGCATTTGCATGTCCATCAAAATCAGGTCGAACGGCCAGCCATCCGCGACCGCCGCCAAGGCCATCTCGACCGCCAGCCGGCCGTTCTCGGCCAATTCGACGGAAGCGCCGGCCGACCGCACATGAAGCGAAATGAGGTACTGGTTGTCGGCCCCATCCTCGGCCAACAGCACGCGCCGTCCCGACAGGATAGTCGCCACGTCGGCCTCCGTCGTGAGGTCTTGCTCGTCATCCGTGTTCGTAACCTCGCTCGGGGAGTCGAGCAGACGGGTTGCCGCCAGCGGGCCGGTTTCGATCGTGGCCGTGAACGTGCTTCCCATGCCGGGCGCGGAACGCAACTCGATGTCTCCACCGAGCGCTTGCGCCAACCGCTTGCTGATCGTCAGTCCCAAACCGGTGCCGCCGTACTTACGAGTCGTCGAGCCGTCGGCCTGCGTAAAGGGCTGGAACAGATTCTCCATGACCTGCGGAGTCATGCCCATCCCGGTGTCGATCACGTCGAAGCGCAGCTTGGGCTCGGGAGCGTCGACCGGAGTGGCCATGCCGCAAACGATGCGCATGCCGCCGTGCTCGGTGAATTTCAGCGAGTTGCTGACCAGGTTGACCAGAATCTGTCGCAGCCTGGTGGGGTCGCTGTGGATCGTCTCGGGCACCGGGCCCTCGTACTCTATCTGAAAATCGAGTCCTTTCCCCGTGGCGCGGACGCGCATCATCGAGGCCACGTCGGCGATGACGGCGCACGGAGAACAAGCGATGCGCTCCACGGTCAGTTTACCGGCCTCGATCTTCGACAGATCGAGGACGTCGTTGATCAATTTCAAGAGGTGTTCGCCGTTGCGCTGGATGGCGTAGAGACTGCTTTGCTGCCCGGGCAAATCCGTGTTTCCGGCCATGAGCAGCTCGGAGTACCCCAGGATCGCCGCCATCGGCGTGCGGATTTCATGGCTCATGTTGGCCAGAAACGCGCTCTTCGCCTGCGTCGCGGCGTCGGCGACGGCGGCGTAGCGTTCGAGCTCGCGATTGGCGGATTCGAGTTCGGCGGCGTACTCCTGCAATTCGCGCTTCGTGTTCTCACGCTCCACCACGACCGATAACGCGTTGGCCACTGATTGCAAGAAGCTGACGTCGTCCTCGCGAAATGCGCGCCGTCGAGTCGTGTAGACGCCGAGCATGCCGAAGGGTTTGTCGTGAGAGTGGATCACCACGCTTGCGCCACTGATGACGCCGTGCTCGCGAAGCCGGTCGGGCACTTCGAAGCGCGCCTCGTTTCGCAGGTCGTCGATGATGACCGGCTCGCCGTGGGTCATGATATACGCGGCCTGCGAGCCCGTTTCCAGGCATGTCGGCAGGTGGACCAACGCCGTTGGCTCCCAACCGACGCCCGCGGTCAACTCCAACTTGTCTCGCTCGGAAGTAAACAGGAGCAGCTCACAAAACTCGACTTTGAGCGTCGCGGCCGCGATGCCAACGGCCTCGTCAACGAGCGTAGGCAAAGGCAGGTCTTCGAGAACGCTCATTCCCAACCGGAGATTGGCGGCGGCCAACGCGGACAAGGTCCGGCAATGCCGCCAGATTGCCAAGGGCACGAAAACCGCCAGCAAGGCCAAAATCACCCCGGCGGCATCCACGGTATTCCAGATAGTGGCAAATTGCATGGGACCACCCGAACGTCGTAACGGGCTCGCGCAAAACGATCCGCCGGGAATGGCGACCGTTCCGGCGGCCCGAGAGCGGCCCCTTATTGCCCCAAAAACAACCACGAAAGCCTAGGTCACGATATCGAAGCCAGGCTCGCGCAACGGGAATTTCCCAGTTTGGCGGCAAGATTCGACCTATGCTATTGCTAAGAGGGTGAAACCCGGTCCGTGCGATGGGAGCTAGAAAGGTGACGACGATCTTCAAATGGGCGGCCACGGCCCTCATCGGAGCAGGCGGCGCGATCGTCGGGGTCATGGTCGGTTGGGACCTGGGGCCTGCCACAATGAACTTGAGCCGGACCGAACTGGCCACCCTCGGCGGAACCATCGGTCTCTTCCTGGCCGTGATCGGCTGCTACCTGGCCTCGGAGTACGCACAGGCAAGTGCCCAGAATCGGAGGCACCTTGCCATCTTGGGGCGACTTGCCTCATCATTGCCCGCCAAGCAAGATCCCGCTTCGAGCCGCAGGGGATGACGGTATACGGCGCACCGTCGTCGGAAGACGGCGGCCCGGATTGCCCAGTTCTCCCTGCTTTCCTCGGAAAAGTTTGGAACATCCCGTTTCGCTTTGCGTCATCGTTCAAGTCGGGATAACCGTCAAGTTCTTCTCAGTTTGTGCCGATTAACGGCGTGTCGGCACGTCTCGACGAGTGCGCGCGGATTCTGACGGAACGCGCGGCACCCACGAAGACACACCGACTCGATCAATGTCTCGAAAGAGCGTCGGCTCGGCTGGTAAACGGAAACAGGCCAATCGTGCAACCACTCATCGCGAAACTCGCCAGGTTCGCCTTGATTGGGGTCTGGCTTTGGGCCGTCGCCGGATGCAACCAGTTGCCCAGCTCAAGACGCACCAGCAAGAACTCGAACGCCGTTCTCGCCAAGACCAAGAGCTTCCAATTCAAGAAGAACGCCGCCGACGCGCCGCGCGCCGCGGACCGAGTCCGGCTGGCGCAGGCGTTGAATGCGGCGACGAGCCAAGAGCCGACGTCCGAACCTACTGTGGGCGGTGCCCACCCTACGACTGCGTCAGCATCGGACAGCCCTGCGAGCGCCTCGGACGATTCCGTGGTTGCCGATGGCGATGACGCCACTAACCTGAAATACCCTTCAACCTTGGAACCGTCTTTGCCACCTTCTCCCGATGGCGACGATGACGGTGCGGAGGCGGCGCCGCTGCCGATGGATCAAGGCCCTGCGCCTGAGGACGCTGATCCGCATGGTAAAGGTTCGGATGAAGCGACTTCCGCGGGACCGAAGGACGACGCAACCCCCTCGGATACGACTAAGCTCCGAAGTCTGCTGGAAATACCGGATGACGAGGAAATCCCCTCCCCAGGACCGGCGGACGCCGAGTCCGCCACGATGCACCTCGATGACGTCGATGTGCGAAAGGTGCTCGAAATCCTGAGCCGCGAGCACGCGCTCAACATCGTCGTTTCGCCGGGCGTTGACGGCCAGGTGACCGCGAACCTGACGGGCTTGACTCCCGAAGAGACGTTGGACGTGGTCCTCAAATCGTGCAACCTGGTGGCCCAACGCAGCAACGGAGTCATCTACGTTTATACTCCCGGCGAACTGCTCACAAGCGAGGGAGGCGTGCAGGACGATTCACCCGTCGACATTCGCGTATACCAACTGAACTACGTTCGAAGCATGGACATCGAAAAGATGGTCAAGCCTTTGTTGAGCCCCGCTGGAAAAATCACCGTGTCGCCGGCGGGTCGCGTGGGGCTGATGCAATTGGTGGCACCGACAACCGGAGGGGGCAGTTCAGGCGGCGGCGGTGGCGGCGGTGGCGGTGGCGGTGGCGGCGGTGGCGGTGGCGGTGGCGGCAGTAGCGGCGGCGGCAGTAGCGGCGGCGGCGGAGCCGGCATGTCGTCGGTTACCGGTGGCGATGCGTACGCCAACGTCGACACGATGGTGGTTCAGGATCGCGAATCGAACCTGGCCACGATCGACAAGGTCATCAAGCAGCTCGACGTGCAGCCACCGCAGGTGCTGATCGAAGCCGTGATCATGAGCTGCACGCTCAACCGCGACCACGAACTTGGCGTGAACTTCGGCGTGGTGAACAGCGCCGGCACGGCGCTCGGCGTCATCGGCAACGGGGCGACGCTCAACTCGACGGCGGGCTTCTTACCGGCGACTCTACTGCAGACGGCCGCAGGCACAAGCACAAGCACGGGACCAGGCTCAGGCATAGGCCCGGGCTTGCTCAATGGAAGCTCGTCCACCGGGTTCGCCGCGAACGAGAGCGGCCTCAAGACCGGTATCGCGGAACGCAACGTGACGGGCTTCATCCGCGCGCTGAATTCGGTGAGCAAAGTCGAAGTCCTGGCGACTCCCCGCTTGCTGGTGCTCAACCGACAGCCGGCGGAGTTGCTCTTGGGCCAACGCTTGGGCTACACGACGGCCAGCCAGTCGCTGGTGAGCACCGTCCAAACCGTCAACTTCCTCAACGTTGGCACATTGCTCCGTGTGCGCCCCTTCATTTATGCCGACGGCAACGTTCGGATGGAGATCCACCCCGAACGAAGCACGGGGCAGGTCGTCAATAACATTCCCTCGACGAGCACGTCGGAGGTCACCACCAATGTGATGGTGCCGGATGGCTCGACGATCGTGATCGGCGGGCTGATGGACAACGAAGACGATCGAATTCAAAGCGGAGTTCCCGGGTTGAGCAACATCCCGGTCATCGGTGTGTTGTTCCGCCAGCGTCAGCGCACGTTGGCCAAGAGGGAGTTGATCGTGCTCCTAACCGTGCAAATCTGGGATCCAACCAAGGCATGTCCCACCCAGGAAGTCCACGAACCGC